>JAQIDC010000028.1 GCA_027858235.1 Patescibacteria group bacterium
GTAATTTCCCCTGTTTGATTCTAGATGATTTCTTCAAACCATTTCAATCATTTTTTAACATTAATACCAGCCAAGAGAGTATAGCTACTCAATCACAAAATGTGTTGACACCTTACCAAAAACAGTAAAGTTATCAACAGTTTTATTATTTGTTTAAAAATCAAAAAAGTTGTATAATACTAATGTATTAAAAAGGCTTTTTGGCCTCAAACACACTCCATCCCCATGGATTTAAACAAACCAAGAGTATTAATGTTCGGCTGGGAATTTCCACCCTTCAATAGCGGAGGTCTGGGCGTTGCTTGTTACGGTTTAACTCGCTCTCTAGTCAAAGAAGGAGCCGATGTTTGTTTTGTACTCCCAAAAAATCTTGGTAATCCGCACAATTTCCTTAATATGAAATTTGCCGACGATACTGACCTCTCTACTCTTTACAATCAGATGACTGTAAAAGAGTTGGAGGTTTTTTTATACCCTTATTTAGACGAAGAAGTTTATAAATCAAAACAAGAACTATTAGAAGTTTTGAAAAAAAAGGGTTATGTCCCATATGCAACTGACCTATATTCTGAAGTTTTAAGATATGGAGCCCTCTCCAGGGAAATAGCAAAGAATGAAAAACATGACATAATTCATGCCCACGATTGGCTCTCATACCCTGCTGGTATTGAGGCTAAAAAAGTTTCTGGCAAACCACTTATCACCCATATCCATGCCACCGAACTAGATAGAACAGGCCACCAAGGATCTAATGAAAAAGTATTTGAAATTGAAAAACAAGGTTTCGAAGCTGCCGATAAAATTGTCGCTGTAAGTCAATTAACAAAAGATACTGTTACCAGACATTACGGCGTAAAAGAAAATAAGGTTGAAGTTGTTCACAATGGAATTGATGAAGATTACTACAAACAAAAAGAAATTCTAAATAACAAATTAGCTAGCTTAAAAAGAGACGGCTCAAAAATTGTTTTATTTTTAGGCCGTATCACTATTCAAAAAGGACCTGACTATTTTATTAAAATGGCCAAAAAAGTTTTAGAGAATGAACCTAAAGTATATTTTCTTGTTGCTGGATCTGGCGACATGAAAGAAAAAATAATGAAACAAGCAGCTGAACTCAGAATATCAGACAGAGTTTTATTTATCGGCTGGCTCAACAGCACCGATCAGGCGCACGCCTATCAAGTTGCAGACTTATTTGTTATGCCTTCTGTCTCTGAACCTTTCGGGCTTGTTCCTTTGGAGTCAATGATAAACAACACACCGGTTTTAATATCAAAGCAATCAGGAGTAGCAGAGGTCACAACAAATGTTTTAAAAGCTGATTTTTGGAATATCGATGAAATGGCAAACAAGATTTTATCTGTACTTGCTTACAACAGTTTAAACAATCAATTAATACACTATGGCCGAAATGAGGTAAAAGAAATCAACTGGCAAAAAGCGGCGGTCAAATGTTTAAATATTTATAATAAAATGATTCTTAATCCTACATAATATGCCTTCAATTTGTTTTTATTTTCAAGTACACCAACCTCTTCGTATTAAACCTTACAAAGTTTTTGATGTTGGCAATGACCCCGAATACTTCAATGATGCCAGTGACAATAAAACAAACAACAAATTGATAATGGAAAAAGTTTCCAACAAATCATACCTACCTACGAACAAACTTCTTCTCGAACTCCTCAACAGACACCCTGAGTTTAAGGTTAGTTTTTCTCTTTCGGGAGTATTTCTTGAACAACTTGAAGACGGTTTTCCTGAAGTTTTAAAATCTTTTCAAGACCTCGTAAAAACCGGACGAGCAGAGATACTTTCAGAGACATATTACCATTCACTTTCCTTCCTATATTCAAAGGACGAGTTTCGAAAACAAGTCGAATTGCACAAGCAAAAAATATGGGATCTTTTTGAAGTCGAGCCACAAGTATTTAGAAATACGGAATTAATATTCAACAATGAACTAGCTCAAGAGGCAGAGGCCATGGGATACAAGGGTGTAATAGCTGAAGGAGCTGATCATATTCTAGACTGGCGAAGTCCCAATTTTGTTTACCGCTCTCCTGGGACAAAGAATATAAAATTACTTTTAAAAAACTATAAACTATCCGACGATATCGCTTTCCGTTTTTCAGACAAAGGCTGGGCCGCTCACCCCCTACTTGCAGAAACTTTTTCTTCATGGGTTTCAGATCACAATGGAGCCGGAAATTTGATTAATCTTTTCATGGACTATGAAACATTTGGAGAACACCAATGGGAAGATACAGGTATATTTAAATTTCTAGAAAATTTGCCAAATGAAGTATTAAAAAATCCAGACAATGATTTTGTCACCCCAAGTGAAGCAATCGCCAAGTACGATGATTTTGGAGAAATTGATTTCCCTCATTATGTCTCCTGGGCTGATGAAGAAAGAGACTTGTCCGCTTGGCTATCTAACGATATCCAACGAGATTCTATGGAAAAAATATATGCCATGGAAAAAAATGTTCTTGAGACCAAGGACGAAAAACTAATAAAAACTTGGCGACGCCTCCAAACTTCTGATCATTTTTATTATATGTGTACCAAATTTTTCAATGATGGCGATGTACACAAATATTTTAGTCCCTACGATACACCTTATGATGCTTTTATTAATTTTATGAATGCTTTAAACGATTTAAAAATTAGAGTTAATGAAAAATTAGAGCAGATAAATAAAAAGGGGAAGAAAAAGGTCATCAAAAAGGCAGTTGATGATATACACGAAAAAGATGACGGACACTTCCACAATCCCAATTTTATTATTGAATTAAATAAGGCGAAGAACCATGTTATTGATTTGCGAAAAGAAAGGAAGTTGAAGAAAGTAAAAAAGATGTAACACGACAATAAACAAACTTCCACCCTTGATCTCACCTAAAATCAAAAAGACTCAGTCTTGCTAGTGTTAATCTATTTTAAAAAGTATAGAGAAATCAAGCAAATGGAATATTCAAAAAAATATCTAAACAAAACAATTCATGTAAAAATAGATAGACCACTTGGGTCTAAACATCCCAAGCATGATTTTGTATACCCACTCAATTACGGATATGTCCCAGACACAAACGCCCCAGATGGAGAAGAAATAGATGCTTATGTTTTAGGAGTATTTGAAGCAGTAAATGAATTTGAAGGAAAATGTGTTGCCATTATCCATAGAACAAATGACGATGATGATAAACTAATTATTGTCCCTGAAAATAAAAATTATTCAGATGAACAAATAATTGCCTTAACAGAATTTCAAGAAAAATTTTTTAAGTCAGAAATTATACGGTAATTGATTTTTAAAAAAATACAAAATAGCGCATTCAATTGAATGTGCTATTTATTTACCCGCTGGCTCCAGGTTGTACCTGGAGTTATAATGCAAAATCTTAAAGAATAACATAAACTAAACCTAAAATATTATTTACAATGAATCATTGCACATGGTGCACTTCGACTCTGGGTTCAACCCAGAGCCAGCTAAGATATTATGTCGAAAGATATTTCTGTATTATTGCAATTAATCTTAGACACAAAAAAACTTAACTTTGTGAACATCGGGAGATTTTGACTAGAGACGTGCGTAGAAAGCTCCATAAAATGCTCGCTGTTTGAGGAGCATAGCGCCAGCGGAGTAACGAGTTCGAGATTTTATTAGCTTTCATAGCTAAGTATCCAAAATTTTCCTTAGTGAACGATTTTGGTACTTTTCTAAAAAGTACATAATAATAAGTTTGCAGTTTGAGTATTTTGTAAAACTTGTTTTTTGGATTCCGGATCAAGTCCGAAATGACATTTCCATAAATTAGAGGACTCTATAGGGTACTCTATAGAGTCCTCTAATTTATTATATTATGATAATAAAAATATTACACACCTCGCCCTATCGGGCACCTGTCCGCAATTTTTTAGCACACAACATTGATGGTAAATGGCTATACTGGGGCCTAGCACATGTCATAGAAGTTACCCATGACAATCTAGCCAAAACCACCTCTGGAAAATTTAAACTGATACAAATATTCACTCCCGATGAGATGAAAAATGCTCCAACCTATCTTCATCCCTCAGGAGCTGATTCCTATATTTAAATAGAGTACCCTATTTTTTTGTAAGAAAAAGGGGAGCTCATAAAATGAACTCCCCAAAAGTTTGATGTCCTTTGAAGTGACCTGGTCTAGTTTTCCCTTTCCCAGATTCATCTTCGGTTTCTATGAGCGATATTTCAAGGTCGGCTCCACCTTAACTGACGTGAAAGCTTCAAAGCCTCTCGCTTATCCTACACACTAGAAACCTATTTCTAGACCAGCTATACGAGGGAATCGAACCCACCGTGCAGAATTATTCACTATCTACACTGCAACCAAACAGCCGTTTACAAACTTTTATACAATTTAACATATTACCAAATTAAGTCAAGAATCGGCTAAAACAACCCGACGGGGACCCCAGTCAAGTGATTGGCGGGGTAAACAAGTTTAGAATGACAAAGGGTTTTTCTGGATTCCGGGTCCCCATACGTCAGGCTATGGGGTAAACAAGCCCGGAGGGACTGTCAAGAAAAGTGTGTCTGGTTAATTAATTATTTTAAAATACTTGTAGTTTGTAACTGGATATTTTTGGAAGTTTTTTTCTTCGAATTCTTTAATAACCATAAAAACATAGTCTAATAAGTATTCTGGTTTTTCAAAAGATAGTTTATTCTTCGTTGCTTTCCTAATTATTCTATTTAAATTCTCAATACTATTTGTAGTATATATCATCCTTCTAACCTCTGGATGAAATTCTATATAGGTGAAATAATATTCAATTTTTCCTTCTTTAAAAAAACTAGCAATATTTGGATATCTATTTTTCCATTTCTGTATAAATATCTCCACTTTTTTTAATGCCTTCTCAGTCGTGTCATTTTCACTAAAATTATCAAACAATTCTTTGAGGTCTATTGCCATCTCTGCTTTATCCTTTGGTCTAGTTTTATTTAAAATATTCCTCATTTTATGGACAATACATTTCTGAAATCTAGTTTCTGGAAATACTCGATGAACCTCATTTTCTAGACTGCTAATCCCGTCAGCTACTATTAAATCAATTTTTTTAATCCCTCTCTTCTTTTTTAAATCATCCAATATTTCTCCCCACTCTGTAGCCGATTCTGTGGGGTTAATGCTGAGAGCTAATAGTTCTCTAGTGTTGTCGTTTTTGACGCCGTAGGCTACATAAACTGCCTCATTGGAGTAGCTATCACCACGTCTAACAGTAATAAATATACAATCGCAGAACACTACTTTGTAGTGATTATCCAGTTTGGTATTTTCCCAAGCAATCCTAAATTCATGGAATATTTTAGCTAAATTAGTCACTTTAGTAGCACTGACACTATCACCGAATAATTGTTTAACTAACTCAGAAATGTCTCTACTGGTCATCCCTTTTTTGTACAGAGACAAAACTAACTCATTCATCTGTTCTTGACCTAGTTTAACTAATTCCAGTGTATCCGGAGAGAATACTCCAGATCTCGTTCGAGGGATATTTATTCTTAAAGAATTACGAGAAAATGTCTTAAACGCTCTCAGATAGAAACCATTCCCTTTATCACTGCTACCAGTTTGATTTAAATATTCACTTCGTTCCACGCTCATCAATGATTCAATAGTTGAAACAATAAATTCCTCCATAGACCAACTTGATAGTGAATTTCTCAAATTAATTAGACTTGTTTCTAAATACTTGTTATTATTTATCATAGTGTTTGGAAAAGGCCACCAAAATATACTTGTTGAGAGCGATATTTTGTCTGGTCTTTTTTATTATCTAAATAGTTATATTTAGATTATACCAGACACACTTTATTATACAGTCTCAGCCCGGAATGACAATTATTTAGAGTTCAAGCCCTATATAACAACTACGTATAATAAAAAACACCAGCATTTGCTGGTGTTTTTATATGGAGCCGAGACGGGGACTCGAACCCCGGACCCCTTCCTTACCATGGAAGTGCTCTACCAATGAGCTATCTCGGCATAAGCCAGTTGCTCTCAAAAAGAAAGTACTTTGGCATAATAAACCTAAGTGGTTTTCGTATACTTGGTAATTTATGTTCCTCGACTATAAAAAAATAACTAAAAAAGTTACTTTTGAATTTAATGTATTTTTACAACATATTTATCTTTCCCTCTATCTCTGGTAACTTTTGATTATCAGGGTCTGCCTTCTTTAACTTCTCTAGGGCTCTCAATGCCCTCTCTTTATCTTTGTTCATTATACTTATTTCAACTAAGGTGTCAAGAAATCTTGGATTACTAGCTTCAATTTCAAGAGCGAGGCCGATATTTTTATTTGCTTTGGGTAGGTTTTCTAACTCTTTGCAAGCAAGAGAAATATCAAAATACAACCTTGCCTTCTCTGGCAAGACTTCAACTGTAAGCTCTCCACCAGAAATGCTATCTTCAATTATTTTTAAAACATGCTCATATGTTTGACAAGCTTCTTCATAATTTTTCTTCTCAAAATATAGGTCGGCAAGCATCTTGAAAGCCTTCGTGTCTTTTGAGCTAAAACCAATAATTTCTATCAAATATCTCTCTGCTTCCACTAAGTTATCGCTCTTTAAAGACTCTTCTACTTTTGAATAAAGATCTCCTATCTTTTTTTCAAAATCATCTTCGCTTAGGTTTTTTTGTGGAGCATGTCTCTCTTTTACCTCATTCAACTTATCATAAACCCAAGATAATCCCCTGCCGGTAGAGGAAAGAGCTGGCCCAAGGTTCTTCATTATTTTGAAATTCCATTTTAGGAATCCCCTTTTAAGTCTTTCTGATATTAATCTCTCTTTAAATCTTGCTTCTTTTTCAGCGGGCATGTTGTCTACATCAAGATTGGCTAGTGCTGAAAATTTTCTTACTACCACAACAATAATAACGCTTAGACTTATGAGTATTACGAGTAATGGAATAATATTAAACATCGACATTTTATTTTAACTTTTTATTTTTTATGCTTTATTAACAGAATCAAATAATTTCATTTTATTAGCAACCACATCTTTAACAGCGTCAATACATGGTCTTAACAAATTTCTTGGATCTGACTCTTCTGGATTATCAAGACAAGTCTTTTTGAGTGTTGAAGAAAAAGCGACCTTTATATCCGTCCCTATATTTATCACATTTACACCCTCTTTAATTGCTTCTGTAATCATCTCGTCAGGAACACCAGAGCCTCCATGTAAAATAAAGGGTTTCTTCGTCTTTTCTTTTATTGCTTTAAGTAAATCAATCTTAACATCTTCATTATCAAAATTTCCATGAGCTGTCCCTATAGCAGCTGCAATTGTATCAACTCCTGTCTTTTCAGAAAATTCAATCACATCTTCAAGCTTTGCAATTGGGACATCTTCGATAGTTCCTCCAACCACACCATGACCACCCATAATTGCTCCTATTTCTCCTTGAACCCAAATATCTTTTTGGTGTGCGAAATCAATTACTTCTTTAGACAGTTTTAAATTTTCTTCAAAAGGCAAGGCTGAAGCATCAATATGGACAGAAGTAAATCCAGCCTCAATACATTTATATACAATTTCAGCTGAGCCACCATGATCGAGATGAAAAGCTACTGGAACATCTTTTGCTATATCTGTAGCTGCAACTGTAACTAGATTTACGAAATTTTTCATCCCAATATATTTTATTGCCCCCTCTGATGCTTGAATAATAACAGGAGATTTTAACTCTTGAGCAACTTCTGCGACAGCTTGAATAGACTCTAAATTATGAACATTAAATGCTCCAACGGCATATCCTTTTTCTTCGGCGTCCTTAATAATATCTTTTATATGAGATAGCATAGTTTATTTTTTTAGTATTTTATTAGCGACAATTAAAAATTCATCTGCATCAAGGCTAGCCCCACCAACCAAAAGACCGTCAATATTATCTAGCCCGTTAAAGCCTACAACATTGTCTTTATTGATGCTTCCTCCATAAATAATTTTAAAATTATTTTGGATTGTCTCTTCTCCGAACATATCGTTAAGAGTAAGTCTAATAATTTTATGAGCATAATCAGCTTCGGCAGGCTCGATAGCAGTCCCTGACCCAATAGCCCAAATAGGTTCATAGGCAACTATTATTTCCTGATGTTCACCAACTTCAATCCCAGTTAAAGCTTGTTGCAACTGCTCAAACAAAACGTAGTCTCTCCTTTCTGTTTTTCTTTCATCCCAGTTTTCACCAATACAAACGACAGGAACCATTCCTTTTACGGCCATAACAGATTTTAATTCCTTATGAATCATCTCATAATTTTCCATTAAAAATTTCCTTCTCTCAGAATGTCCAATAATAACATATTTACAACCTGCTTCCTTCAGCATGCTAGCAGAAATCTCTCCTGAATAAGCTCCAAGCTCTTCCCAAAAAACATCTTGAGCTCCTAACCCAACAGGAGAATCTTTGATTATCTTGTCTACTTCACAAATTGAAAGAAAGTTAGGACAAATCACCACTTCATCCTCATTAAAGCCCACAAACTTATCTTTCACTTTTTGAGCCAGTTCTTTGCTCTCAGCTAAAGTTAGTTTCATTTTCCAATTAGCTATAACTATTTTGTTTTTACTCATATTTTTATCAATTCATTATTTATTACTATAGTATATCACGTTTTTATAAAAAGTTTCACCAAATAAAACTTGAATAAATCCAAGAGACGAGTTCATCAGTCTCACTAAAGCGTGTATGAGGGTCGCTAGCACCTAAAATTATGGAAATAACCTCTTTGTCTTTGTTATTTTTAAAAACCCCAGCAAAACAAAATCCCGCTGCATCAATATATCCTGTTTTTCCCCCCAGAAGACTAACACCATTTTTTGGGTATTTCCCAAGAAGGCCATCAGTACTATAGGCTCTTTTAACAACACCTTCGACGGTTTTAAAACTATATTCTTTTTTTTCTGTTGTCTCTCTAATGTCCTTCTTTTCCATAACCTCCTTAAGTAATAAAGAAAGATCACGAGCGGTAGAAACATTTAGTGAACTTATCCCTATTGGATCTACAAATCTACTATTATTCATCACTAAATCTTTTGCTTTTTCATTCATTTTTTGAACAAACTCTTCCTCTGAAAAACCAGTTGAGCTAACCAATGCTTTTGTTGCAGTATTTGCTGACGCTACTAAACTTAGATTAAACAGATCTACCACTCTTACATTATCTCCCAAATACACATAAACACGGCCTCCTTCAATTCTATCTCCTCTCTTAATTTCATAAATATTTTCCCAACCAGAATTATTTTCAAGAAAAACTAGAGCTGTCATTAATTTTGTTATACTCGCAATCGCTTGAACATTTTCTGAATTCTTCTCCGCAAAAACATAATCGCTCGTTGGACTGTAGATATAGACGCTTGAAGAATTAAATTCTGGAATATTCCCTTTATTCATTTTTTGAGGAAAGTTCTCTAGTTCAAAAAATTCCCTTGAGTACTCCTCATCTATATCTGGTGAAACTGGCAAAAAATATTCATTCACATATTCTTCACTAAGCCCCAACACTCTTCCTTCATCTTCTACTTGAACAAAATTAGCCTCGACATAATATGCCCCATAAATCATCGTTACACTCAGAAGGAACACAATTGGTAGATATATTTTATTAGAAAATAAAAATTTTTTCATTATTCTTTTATTTGTTCTTCTTGATTATCACCAGTGTCTTTATTGTAACCATCTTCCTCAATCTTTTCTTCCACATCCCCTTCTCTAGAATCTTCTTTATCTTCTTTCGTTTCTGTATGAGCCAAATCTATTGAAGGATCAATATTTAATATATTATCAATCGTTTCGTCTTTATGTAATTTTTCATAATCTGGCAATTCCTTAACATCGTTAACTCCCAAAAATCTCAAAAAATCAAAACTAACATTAAAAATAGTTTCTCCTCTCTCCTTATCTTCATCGGCCAGAACCAATCCCCTTAACAATAAATTCCTAAGTATCAAACTACAATTAACGCCTCGAATTCTATCTAGGTCAAGTTTCGCAATTGGTCCCCTATAGGCAACAATGGTTAGCGTTTCAAGGCTCGGTCTTGATAACTCTCCAGTTGTCTCATCTTTTATAAACTCGGACACGAAAGAAGAATTTTCCGGGGAACTTACCATTTGATATTTGGAACCATTTTTAATTATTTGTATTCCCCTTTGATCATTCTTGTATATATCAACCAAGGCGTCTCCAGCCTTCTTAACATCTGTCTCATCTTTTTTAAAAACATCGGCCAATTGCTTTGATGACATTGGCTTAGCTGATACAAACAAAAGTGATTCAATTTTTGATTTCAAACTACTCATATTTATTAATTAATTTCTTTGTATTTATTTAAACTAATTTCCGAAAAAAGTGAACCTTGCTCTGCGACAATTTCTTTTTGTTTTATTAATTCAAGCATAGCAAGAAAACTAACAATCTTTTCTGTTTTCGTTTTTGCCTGTGAAAATATTTTGGAAAAACTCATTTTTATTCTGGTCCCTATTAAGTTTTTTATAAAAGAAATTTTATCTTCAATACTAACCTTTGTTTCAATCTTGTCTTCACCAAGTTTCTCGGCTGGTTTAATCCTTATGAGTAGTGACTTAAAAACTTCTGCCATTTCCTTCTTTTCCAAGCTCTTTGGAGGAGAAAAAACGCTTGTATTCCCTAGGGCCACTTTTCTATTAAACTCACGAGCAAACATAAACTTCTTTTTGCCCAGTATAATTTCAACTTTTTTAGTTGCATCCAAAAACTCTTTATATATCCGAAGTTGTCTTTCTAAATCCTCAATCTCCGCTTCCTCTTCAGGATAGAGATAAGGAAGCATTGCTTTTGATTTTATTAAAAGAAGCCGTGCCGCTAATAACAAAAAATCAGCCAATTCCTCGGGGTCAATAAAAGAAGAATTTCTAATATACTCAACGTACTGGTCGGCAATTTTTGATAAGGAAATTTGGGTAATATCAAGCTCTTCTTTTTCAATCAATTTCAAAAGAAGACTCAATGGTCCTTCAAATTTTTCAAGTTTTATCTTCATACTGACTTGTGAGTCAGTACCCGGCCTTAAATCGAAGATTTCAAGACGGGTAGCTTATTATTTTTTTACTATTTTTTTCTTTACCACCTTCTTAGCAACTGGCTTCTTCTTAACTGAAGTCTTTTTGACAGCTTTTTTAGCAACTGGCTTCTTCTTCGCTACTGGTTTTTTCTTTAAGACGGATTTTTTCACAACTTTTTTGGGACTCACCTTTTTTTTCTTAATAACAGGCTTCTGAACTTTTATTTTCTTTTTCACTCCGAAAGAACCTAAAATAGCTTCTTCTGATTTTATAAAATCTTTTGTGGCTACTTCTATTGAATGATTGTATGAGCCAGAAGAGAATACAGCCTTTTTAACCTTAGCCAAACTCTCATCAACTATCACTGGTAGCTTATAGATATTTCCAAAAGCACTCATTGTCCCTGCTTTTATTTTAAAAACTGCTTGCATTATTTTCTCTCCAGGGATTTTCACTGATTTTACTTCTTTGCCTGTTTCCTTTTTAATAATTTTAGCAACCTTATCTAGATTTAAATTATTATCCGCTGGCAGGACAACAACATAATAATCTTTATCAGCTTTTACTAGTAATGACTTGGCAATCTCATTTATTTTCTTTTTCATTGTGGATGCTGCATCAAAAGCAGTATAGACAGTTTTGTGCTCTAATATTTCATGATTTATACCAGCCTTATCGAGATAAGTGAGTAGTTTTGCTGGAATTTTTGTTTTTTTAGCCATATTTTTAGTATTATTTAATATATCAATTATATCTTAATTTAGCTTTATTGGCAAAAAATATTAAAACATAAAATATATAAATAATCAAATATAAAACCTGTGGGTTTTTGTATGCTTGGGAATTCATGTTCCTCAAGCGCAAAAAAAGACCGCTCTTTTGGCGGCCGAATTTTTTATTTTACTATATTACATTGAAGGGGCAACCAGGACACATTTTATTTTCTTGCTTCATGTCTCTTTCGTCTCGTTGTCTGCCAAAACATTCTGGCGAAAAACCAATTAAATTACATTCTTTTGGCTTTCCTTCTGGGATTTTAAGTTTTCCCATCTTGATATTCCTTTCTGAAAGAACTAAAAAAACAGTCTAACAATTTTGGCTATTTTTTTATTATACTATAAATTGATAAACTCATCAATCTTTTATTGGATAATCTCTTTCGGTGATACTCCTTCCAAGTTTAATCTTTTAAGATTCTCAACATTCTTTGTAAAACAGTATTCTCCCAATGGATGAGGCCATCTCTCATTTAGGTATGCATAGGAATAATCAGAATCAGACCCTTCATTTGAGAGAGAAAAGTTTGCACAAATTTTGTATTCCCTGTCTTCTATGACCTCATATTGAAAAACTTCATTTTTTCTAGGATCTTTTATTTTATCAGATTTGATAAAAGAAGATTCTTGGAGCATTTCATCTAAGGTTTCTGGTAAACCACTATTTTCTAAATAATATTGCTCAAGACCCATATTTATATTGTCGAGTCTTGATAGTATTTCATTATCGATTCTTCTTTCTCTAGCTTCTGTAGGAGATTCAACGAAAATAAAAGCCGAGATAAGTGCAACAACAACAATTAGGAGTGTGCTATAAAAATATGAAAGGACCACTTTGTCTTTTTTCTCTTCAATATCGTGTCTCCTAATATCATAAAAATAATAAGAAAAAATTGCGGCTGCAATGCCGATTGCCGTTAAAGCTTTTAATCCAAATTTCAAACTTAGTTCACCACCAAGAAAATTAAAAACAACACCAATAAACCATCCAGATAAAACCATGAAAGAAGCAAACATTATCAAATAAGTTAACCATCTCCTTATTTCTGAATCTTCTTTTAATTCCCCTTTTTTTAAACTTTTATTAATGGTAATTGTTGAAAGATAGTAGATAGGGGCTGACACTAAAATAGAGGCAATAGCAAAACGCAAGGTTGAGGAAGAGTATGAGGAACTAAACTCATTTAAAATATCAACAATATTTTTATTTATAATTTGAAAAATAATATTACCAACGGCTAGCGCCATTGAAATAAGAGAGGCCAGAGACAATAAATAAAAAAATGCGAATTTTGCTGAGATAGATTTCTTTTCCATAAATTTATTATTAATTATTTATATATTATATTAAATACATTAAAAAAACGTTAACTTAATATAAGTATGTCACATATTAAGGATTAAATCTTTAAAATTCGGCATTTTTTGGAGTTCTTGGGAATGCTATGACATCTCGGATATTTTGCATTCCAGTAAAATACATTATTACTCTTTCAAATCCGAGACCAAAGCCGGCGTGTTTTGTGCCTCCGTATTTTCGTAAATCAAGATACCATTGATATTCACTTGGATTGAGACCGGCTTCTTTCATTCTCTCTGTTAACACTTCTAGGCGTTCCTCTCTCTGTGAGCCTCCGATAATTTCTCCAATTCCCGGAACGAGCAAGTCCATAGCGGCGACGGTTTTTTTGTCATCGTTTAATCGCATATAAAAAGCTTTTATTTCTTTTGGATAATCTGTCACAAAAACTGGTTTATCAAAAACTTCTTCACAAATATATCGCTCGTGTTCAGTTTGTAAATCAATCCCCCACTTCACTGGAAATTCAAATTTCTTGGTTGCTGCTTCAAGTATCTCAATAGCTTTTGTGTAGGTAATCCTTTCAAACTTTGAACTCCTAATTTTTTCTAATCTTTCCAGTAAGCCTTTGTCGATAAATTTATTAAAAAATTCCATCTCTTCTGGCAAATGATCAATCACGTGATTTATCATGTGATTGATCAAATCTTCTGCTAAATCCATATTATCATTCAAGTCTGCAAAAGCGACCTCTGGCTCTAGCATCCAAAACTCAGCGGCATGCCTTGTGGTGTGGGAATTCTCCGCTCGAAAAGTTGGACCAAAAGTATAGACGTCCTTAAAGCCATGAGCTAGAGCCTCCGCGTTTAATTGTCCGGAAACTGTAAGTCCGGACAGCTTTCCAAAAAAATCTTCACTGTAGTCTATATTCCCTTTATCATCTTTTTTAGCACTTTTGTCATCAAGAGTTGTTACTCGGAACATTTCTCCTGCCCCCTCACAATCACTAGTTGTGATAATTGGGGTGTGGGAGTAAATATAGTTTCTTTCTTGAAAAAATTGATGAATAGCGAAACTCAAACTTGAACGCATCCTAAAAACTGCCGAAAAAGTATTTGAACGATGACGCAAATGAGCAATTGTTCTCAAATATTCAAAAGAATGTCTTTTCTTTTGCAATGGATAGTCATGCTCGGAATCACCTTCAATCAAAACTCCACTAGCTTTAACTTCAAAATCTTGTCCTCCACCTTCTGACTTAACTAAAATTCCTTTTACAGAAATTGCTGAACCGATGCCTACTTTTGAAATTTCTTCAAAATTATCTAAGTTATTTTCAAAAACAACCTGAATGCTTTTAAAAAAACTACCATCATTTAGCTCAATAAACCCAAAAGCATTTGAAGAACGAATATTTCGAATCCAACCCTTTAGAGCAATATCCTCATTTAAATATTTTTTAGTTTCCTTATATAGTTGTTTGATATTTTGATTTGACATATATATTTAATTTTGAATTTTGAATTACAAATTTCGAATCAATTTTTAATTACATAATTATTAATCCCCTCTTGAGAGGGGTAAATTCGAACGACAGAGAGAAGACGGGGTGTGTTTCACGTTTTATCTCACCATTTTTTACACACCCCACCCTGGCGGGCACCCCTCTCAAGAGGGGATTTTAAAATATTAAAGTATTCGAAATTCAATCAAAATTAGAAATTAATCATTCTTACGAAGTCTGATGTGTACATCTTTTAATTGTTTTTCATCAACTACCGAAGGTGAATCCATCATGGCATCTCTTGCTTGCCCGTCTTTTGGAAAGGCATAAATATCTCTAATTGAATCACCATCAAGTAAAACCATTAAAAGTCTATCAAGTCCTGGAGCGATTCCTCCATGAGGTGGAGCACCGTATTGAAAGGCTTTAATCATTCCGCCAAATTTTGCATCAACATCTTCTTTTGTATAACCAGCTATTTCAAAAGCCTTGTACATTACTTCTGGTTTGTGATTTCTGATAGCTCCTGATGATATTTCAAATCCATTTACAACTAAGTCGTATTGGTATGCTTTGATGTCTAGTGGGTCCATGGTTTCAAGTGCCTCCATTCCACCTTGTGGCATAGAAAAAGGATTGTGTGAAAAATCAATTTTACCTTCTTCAAGTTCAGAATAATCATACATTGGATAATCATAAATCCAAAGCCAAGCAGCTTTTTTAGGATCTTTCAGTCCAAGTCTTTCTCCACATTCACTTCTGACTGCTCCTAGTGACTCACAAACTACTTTCCACTTGTCTGCTCCAAAGAATACAATATCACCTGCCTTTGCACCGAGATCTTCCATTAAACTTTTAGCTAAGTCTTCACCAAGAAATTTAATAATTGGAGAATTTAGACTTCCGTCTTCCTTAAATGTAATATAGGCAAGTCCCTTAGCGTCTTTTGATCTAGCCACTTCTGTTAGCTCATCAATTTCTCTTCTGCTAAATTTAGCTCCGCCATCTACTTTCAAAGCGTGGACCACTCCTCCATTAGCCACTGCTCCAGAGAAAACAGAAAAACCGCTGTCCTTAACTTTGTCAGTAACAACCTGAATCTGCATATCAAAACGAAGATCTGGTTTATCAGAGCCATATTTTTCTAGAACATCATGATAAGTAATCCTAGGGAAAGGTTCATTTATTATTTTTTTATCTGAAAACTCGTTTGTTAATTCTATCATTAATTTTTCTACTACCGCCCAAACATCTTCTTGATTTGCATAACTCATTTCAAGATCTACTTGGTAGAATTCTCCTGGATGTCTATCGGAACGAGGATCTTCATCACGAAAACATGGAGCAATTTGAAAATATTTATCGATACCACCAACCATCAAAAGTTGTTTAAATTGTTGAGGTGCTTGAGGGAGAGCGTAAAATGTTCCGGGATGTAATCTTGAAGGTACCAAAAAGTCACGAGCACCTTCAGGACTTGAATTAGCTAGGATTGGAGTTTGAACTTCAAGAAATTTTTCTTTTTCAAAATAGTCTCTAATATAGCGAATAAAATTATGTCTGGTTTGCAACATTTTTTGAAGCTTCTCTCTTCTTAAATCGATAAACCTATATTTCAATCTTATAGCTTCATTGGCTTCTCCAGCCTTTTCTTCATCCAACTCAAAAGGAGGTGTTTTTGATTCACTTAAAACTTCAGTTTCAATCACTTCAACTTCAATCTCACCTGTAGCCATCTTTTTGTTAATCATATCATCTGGGCGTGCTACTACTTTTCCAACAACCTTAATAACCCATTCACTTCTAAATTTGTTAGCTATTTCAATGGCTGCTTTATCTATTTCTGGATCAAACTTCACTTGACTCAAACCATATTTATCCCTGAGATCAATAAAAATAATACCACCATGGTCACGTCTTCTGTGAACCCAGCCAGTTAATATTACTTCTTGACCTACTTCTTTTTTTGTTAACTCTCCGCAAGTATGTGTTCTAATCATATGTTTTTGAATAATGAATTATGAATCTTGAATAATAATTTGCAAAACTATTTTGTATTTGTTTAGAATTTAGTACTTAGAGCCTAGAATTTACTTGCCTGTATAAACAAAAAAGTTCGTCTCCACATATCACTAAAATCGTAATATATAGGGACGAACCTTTTCTCGAGCAAGCCATGGATATGTTTTGTAACGAAATTTGATAATTTTGAGATAAAATTGATTTAAATTTTTGAAGAGTATAAAAATACTTTGAGATAATTTAAAACGATTATAGCCAAAATTTTCAAATTGCAGTAGAAACGATATCTGTGGTTTTCGAGTAGATCCGTGGTACCACCCACATTTCCCGAAAACGGGACACTTATTTACAGCTATTACGGGCTTACCCGTCAGGTTCTAATTTTCGCAATGCGAATTTCTTCCTGCGCCTCTCTTAGTGTCAGCTAAGATATATCGGCATGTTAATATTTTATTTTACTAATTTATATATTATATAATTTAATGATTAATGTCAAGCACCTACTAATTTAAAAGCCGAGATTATAGTAATCTCGGCTCTTTTTCTACAAATCAATTGTTACACCACCCCATTGGTTCGTTTTAATAACAAGGCGAACTTTTTTACCTAAAAGAGCAACATGCTGATTTGTCAAAAACTTGGCTTCTTCAATGGTTCTTTTAACAAGAGGCATGCTCAAACCCCTAGGCTCAGTAATATGGAAATCTGCTAGTTCATTGCCATTTTCAATTCTTTCCATATAACTATCAAAAGTCTCTTGAGGCAAATCCCTTCCTGCAACATTCTGAATATTTTTTTCCATTAGATTCCTCCTTCATTAATGTAAAAGAAATTAAAATAAGCTACTATCATGTTTTTTTCCACTTCTCGTAACTTTTTTTCTAGGTGGATTAACCTTGGGAACTTTTTCATCAATTCTTTTTTTCTGAGGGTCGGCCACACAAACTTTTTCATCAGTGGTTTTTTCTTGAGATGGGTTAATGTCCCTGGAAGCATCTGTTCCAAATAAAATCCTCTCAACATTCTCGAGTCGCATGAAACCTCCAATCTAGTATGAGTAATATTTTTCGAATGAACTAATAATAGATAAAAAATCTTTTTTATCTTTTTTGTTTATTTTAATTTTAATTATTTCGGTATCTTTTGTTTTTGTTGCTAATTTTAGCATTTTAATACAGCTATTTGAAATTGTCAATATATTTTCTTTCTTACAACATTTGTCGCAAAGAAGGCCACCGCTTGGCACACTCATTTTATATTCTTCTTCTAAAATGTCAGAAGAACAACGAGAGCAGTTTTTCAAATTCAGTGTATAGCCCAAAAGATAAAAAAACTTTATTTTAAATATTGCAAAATACAATTCGTAATCACTAATTTCATTCTCCTCTAAAAAATAAAGAAAATCATAAAGAAGTTTGTAGGTCAAAGAATCTTCTTCTCCATCTTTTAAAAGTTTCTTATATAAGTATAGAACACTTTGGGATAAAATTAATTTTTCATAATTATTTTTTATTTTTGGAAAGTTTTCAAAATTTTTAACTGAGCCTACATAGTCATATTGTTTCCCCTTGATAATCATTATATCTACAATATTTAGAGGCTCAATATGCCCTGCTAATTTTGATGTTTTTTTCTTGGCTCCTCTGGCAATTAGATTCATTCTACCTCTATCTGGGCTATAAAAAGAAACGAGCACATCATTTTCTCTGAAGTCTCGTCTTTCTAATACAATTGATTTTGTGTTTACTGTCTCTTCCATTAACTTATGCTATCTAGATATGACTGTAGTATTATCATCGCAGCCACAGCGTCTCTTGGGGCTTTTGTTTTTTTATTTCCAACAAGAGCATCAGCTGCCTTTGAGCTAAGTCTTTCATCAAAAGAATTTAATTTTATTTCTGTTGCTTCTTCCAATTGTTTTTTAAAAATCAGGTAACCCTGGTGAAGTCTCTCTTCACCCTCCCCCAATCTTCTTGGATAGCCTAAAACAATTTCATCAATATCTTCTTTTTCTATTTCTTCTAAAACTTCTTTTAAGTTTGCGACAACTACGTGGGGCGTGGCGATATACAAAACATTATCTCCAAGTGATAGTCCAATTCGAGCCTCTCCCCAGTCTATCCCTAAATATTTTCTTTCTTCCATACTATCTGGTTATAATTTCAGCTCCTTTTTTTGTTATCAAAATAGTATCTTCAAAATGAGCACTAGTTGAGCCGTCACGACTAACAAAGGTAAATTCATCATCCAGAACATCTATCTCCCAAGAACCCATATTAACCATCGGTTCAACTGCGATTGTCATGCCTTCTTTTAATTTTATATCATAATGTTTCCCGGCATAATAATGAGGAATCTGTGGTTCCTCATGCACTGCCCGTCCAACACCATGACCAACTAAATCACGGACGACTGAGAATCCTTTCGACTCAATGTAGTTTTCTATTGTGCTTCCTATGTCGTTTATAGTATTGCCTGGTTTAATTTGCTTTATTCCCAAGTCAAGACATTTTCTTGTAGCGTCTATTAAGTCTTCAATTTTTTTATCAATCTTCCCAACGGGGAATGTTCGGGCCATGTCCGTATACATCCCTTGCCCGTTTTCTGAATATGGATATTCCATTCCGACATCAATAGATATAATATCTCCTTCACTAACTACTCGAGAAGGATAGGCTGGTCCGTGAACAACTTCTTCGTTTATTGAAGTACAAAGTGCTGTTGGAAATGGAGCTGAATCTGGTGAAATTTTGTAATTTTTAAAAGAAGGTCTCCCTCCAGCTTTCTCAATTAGCTCGCAAGCTAAATCCTCTAATTCACCGGTACTTATTCCTGACTTAACTCTTGAACCAAGTGTCTTCATAACTGAAGAAAGAATTTTACCACCCTCTCTCATTATTTTAATTTCCTCCTCTGTTCTAATCCCGTAAATCATAATATTAACCTCTAATTATTAAAAAAATCATGTAGGAAATATAAGCTCCTAACAAAGAAACTCCTTCCCATTTTCCTATTGTGCTCTTCTTACCAAAGAATACAGCGAATAAAACCAATATCGTTGCGAAGAAAAGTATTGCTATGTCGACATTAAGAATAGGATTATACACTATTGGATTTATCACTGAGCTCAAACCTAGAACCCAAAATAAATTAAAAATATTTGACCCTATAACTGCTCCAACTGCAATGTCAGTATGCTTTTTGTACGCAGCCACCGCTGAAGCTGCTAATTCTGGCAATGATGTTCCTATGGCAACAATAGTAAGACCAATCAGTTCTTCTGATAAACCAAAGCTACTTGCAAAAACGATTGCCCCCTCAACTATCCAGCGTCCTCCGAAGTAGAGACCAACAAGACCTCCTAAAATCATTAGAACAGATGATGAGTCACTACGTTTCTTTATTTTTTCTTCATGCAATTCTTCTATTATTGAACTGTTTATTTTACTAATTCCAAAAGTATAGTAGATAAAAATGGAAAAAAATAATATTAAAACTAAACCATCAATCCTTGTTAAAGAACTTATATCCACTCCATCAATAAGCGTATCATTCACCAAAAAAGCTACTGCTAGGATAGCTAGAAGTGACAGAGGAATTTCTTTTGATACGGTACTTTTTTTAACAGCCAGAGGAAAAATAATAGCAGAAACGCCTAGAATTAAAAGAGTATTAGAAATATTTGATCCTATTATATTGCCCAGGGCAATTCCAGTTGATTCATTCCAGGCAGCAATAGAGCTAACTATAAGCTCTGGAGCCGATGTCCCAAAAGCAACTATCGTTAAACCAATGACTAAGTTTGATAGACCAAATTTTTTAGCGATTGAAGACGATCCTTCAACTAAAATATCTGCTCCTTTAACCAAGAAGACAAACCCTAAAATGAATAATATTATTGTTATATACATAATTTAATTTAATTACGCTGCTAGCGAAACGGGCGTGGACCCTGTTGAAGAATTTTTTCTATTTCCAGTCTTTGTGATTGGGGTAACATTGTTTCTTTTCTCAACAACAGCATCATTCGATTTTGCCCTAGACCCAGAAGAAACCCCACCAGAAGTTTTGCCAAGAGCAGTTACAATATGATCATTTTCATCACTATGTAAATAAGCACCAATACTACTTTCCTGATTTTCTTTTTTATCAGAAAAAACATGAGAAACCCTGTTGTTTTTACTATTTTTTATTTCTTCTGCGGCGCCATTGCTGTCATTACCAGCTCTATTCATCTTAAGCTTTTCTCTCTTCGCCATTCTTCTTAATTCACTTTTGCTCGGTTCGATATTCCCTTCTTTCTTCACTCCAAAAACTCTCGAAATTTCAGAAACGTTTTCTGCAAAATGCCTTCTATCCTTCACTGAAAGTCCCATGTCCTTTAGTTTTCTTAATGCTTGGAGCTTTGATGACCCTGATAGTTCGTCTGCAAAATACTTAACATGTGTATCCTTATTTAAAGATCCTGTCAATTTTGCCCCGGTGCTTCTTATTTTGGAGTCATAATTGCTTTTAAGTGAATCCATCAATAGTCTTTTATTGAGAGTATTTTTCATATTTTTATTTATAACGTAGAGCAACCAAAGCGCTAATACTCGCTGCTCTTTTAGCTGGATAAAAACCGGTAGCAAGTCCCACAACTGTTGAAAAAATAGTTACCGTTGTTATGAACCAGATTGGGGTATAAAATAAATCTATTTTATCGCCTCCATAAGCGCCGGCCAGCATATTAATTATATTATTAAAAATCTCCCCGCCAAGCATTCCTATCAATATACCACTAACACCACCAGTAAATCCAATAATTACAGATTCTGACAAAAACATTTCCCATATATCAAGAGAAGTGGCTCCGAGGGCCTTCATAATACCAATTTCTTGAGTACGCTCAAGTAAAGCAATCGTCATGGTGTTAAACATTCCAATTGCCGAAACAATCAAAGCAATAACACCAAAGAGCGCAAGAACAATTTTGGCTACATTAAATATTTGGTTTGCCTGTTCAATAATATCAGACAAAGCACTCACTAAAAAGTTTTCATCAATTAAAAAAGCTCTAACAATCTCAAGATTTTCTTCTTTATCTACTTTAACTTTAATTTTTGAAAAATCAACATCCCCAATTATTTCAACCAATGAATATGGTAAATATACAAAACTAGAGTTTTCATCATCAGCAATGCCAACGATTTCAAAATCATCACCAAGCTCTACTAACTCCCTAACTCCACTTTTATCTGTTTCCTTGTAGGCTGAAAAATTAATTTTCTTACCAATAGCCTCATCCTCTGCTATGCTAAATAATTGAAGAGAGGCTAGGGAAACAATAACTTTGTTCTTTTCATTTTCTCCATAAAAATCCCCGTCTTTCAAAGTGGTTCCATCTAACCTGAAAAAATTGGAATCTACAAAATTTGCTATTACTTCGGACGAAACATCATTTGATTTCATTTGAGCTGACATCGATACTAACGGAGATATTATTTCAACCTGCTGTATGGCTCCAATTTTTTCTACAGACTCTTTATTTAGACTTATTCCGTCCAAATCGGAAATAGTAACGTCGAGACTTAAAAGAGCGTCAGAGGTAGTAATTTGGCTTAAAATCACCCGTTGTAAACCATAACCAAGAGAAACTAAAAAGAGAATGGTTCCAATACCAACACCAATACCCAATATTGTCAGGATGGTTCTAGAACGATTTGTTCTAAACATCCTTGTAGCTAATCTAAATAAATCAGGAACTAACATTTTGTTATTGAGGTATGTCGGAAGACTTTTGCGACATATCTTTATTATCTAGAGCAGAATACATTTGCTCTCTTTTTTTATCTAAAAATTTTCTATTCTGACTAACTCCAAATCCTAGGATTAATATAAGCTCAATCTCCTCTGAAACAGAACGGGCAGTCTTAGCATTGAGACCTACACCATCCTCACTGCTTGGTTTATCGAGAATATTGTACATTTCTGGTTTGTTGATTTTTTCACTTAATCTTTCAAAAACTGATTTTTCTAATTTTTTCTGTTTCTCTTCTGATGGGGCTTTTTTATAATCTGAAAAACATTCCCTAATTAAATATTTTGTTAAAATCTCAGCTTTTCTCTCAACTGGGAAAATGTCATGCAAGCCCTGTTCGTTCTTCGACTGTTTCCTTTCCTGATAAACAAATTTTGACATTTCCATTATTCTACCGACCCTCTCCGTAACCTTTCTAGCTGTTCTAATATCAAAACCAACTCCGCCATCCACGTAAGGTCTATTTAAAATATCAAGAAAATCATCCATCCCGACTGATTCACCTAAATATCTTTGCATCAAATCTTCAAAAATTTTCGTCTCCTCTGCGTTTCTGTTTGTTATGAAATGGTGAGTAAACATTTTTGCCTTATATGGCATTATTAAAATGTTAATCTGTTCTGGGGTGAGCCCTTGATAGGTCCTCATTAGAGCCTGTAGCTCATTTGTTGGTGCTTTTATTTCTTCTTCTTTTGCGTCTTTTATTTCACCTTTATTCTTGTTTATTTCTTCCTTAATAATAATACCGTCCTTTAGATAAAATATTCTATCTCCGTAAGAAAGATATTCTGGATTATGTGTTACAAGAACAATTGTTTTCTTCTCTCGCTCATTTAAGTCTTTAAAAATACCAAGTACATTTTTAGCAGAAACTGAATCCAGATTACCAACTGGCTCATCAGCTAGAATAATCTCTGGGTTATTGATAATACACCTAGCGATACCTATTCTCTGTTGTTGACCACCAGACAATTCAGAAGGCAATTTATCGGCTTGTTTCCTGATGCCGAATCTCTCTAGAAGCTCCATCCCTGTTACCTCTCTCTTTTTCTTTCTACTGCTCAAAAATATCTGAGGTAAAACAACATTATCAAGAACAGAAAGACTAGTGATTAGATTATATGATTGGTAGACCATTCCAATAGTTTTTCTATGATAATCAACATGCTCCCTCTTCGTCATATCGGAAATATCTCTTTCATAAACAAAAGCAGTCCCTTTGGCGGGTATTTCCAGTCCGGCTATAACATTCAAAAGGGTTGATTTTCCACACCCTGAAGGGCCATAAAGAATAACAAATTCCTCAGGAAAAATTTCAAGAGAAATATTCACTAGCGCTTGGTATTCATTTGACTGACCTTCGTTGTATATGAAATTAAGATTTTTAAGACGAAATATTGGTTTCATAATCAAAATAAGGAGTGTATAATCACTAATTTATTAATAACATTATACCATGTTAAAAGTATAAAAAAAACCCCAAAAAAAGGAGGTTTTTCTATGAAATTTGTATTTTTATAATCCTTCGTATTCTCTCATTGTCAGTTGAGCCTCAATTTGTCTAACAGTTTCAATAACAACTGCTACTACAATCAAAAGGCTAGTACCACCGATAGCAAGCCCAGCGGCGCCACCGGAGAAATAGCCCAGTATCAAGGGCAAGACTGCAATTGAACCCAAGAATAGAGCTCCGATAAATACTATTTTATGAGTAGTGTTAGCTAAGTACTCAGCGGTATGTCTTCCTGGTCTAATCCCTGGAATAAATCCACCTTGCTTTTGCAGATTTTCAGCAATTTGGTCGGGATGAAAAATAATTTCTGTATAGAAATATGTAAAAGCAAACACAAGAACAAAATACAAGAAACCATAAATAAGCTGATTTGCGAGGACATCTATTATCCATTGAGAAAAATTAGCAATCCAGGCCGTTTCTGCATGAAGAAAGAACTGAGCAACCATCGATGGAAATAAAACAACAGATATAGCAAAAATAATTGGAATAACACCAGCCATATTAACTCTTAAAGGTAGATGGGTGGTTGTGCCACCAAACGATCTATTACCACGAACTTGTTTAGCATACTGCACTGGAATATTTCTTTGTCCTTCCGTTATCCAAACAACACCTAAAACAGTTACAACAGCGACAAGTGCAAATCCGATAATAGTAGTTAGCTGACTTGGATCGAAGTTAACGACAATTCCCTGCAGTGTTTGTGGAAAACTAGAAACAATTCCTGCAAAAATCAAAAGAGAGATACCATTACCAATATTCTTTTCCGTAATAAGCTCACCTATCCACATAAGGAATATTGTACCAGCAGTTATAGTTAGAACCATTGAAAAAATATCAAAAGGTGTAACATTGATAAGTATTCCGGTATTTGATCTTTGGAGTAAAATAACCATTGAGAATGCCTGTAGGGCAGCCAATGGAACTGTTGCCCAACGTGTCCACATACTTATTTTTTGTTTTCCAGCTTCTTCCTTTTGCATTTCTTCAAGCTGAGGAACTATCATGGCTAACAACTGAAAAATAATAGAAGATGTAATATATGGAGCTATGCCCATCATCACAACAGAGAAGTTAGCCATACTACCACCAGAAAATACATTCAATAGACCAAGAACCTGATTTCCACCAAAAAACTCTCTGAGGGCCATCACATCAACCCCTGGAATTGGGATATGAGCGGCAAACCTAAAAATGACAAGCATCCCTACAACGAATAGGATGTTTTTTCTTAAATCCTTTATTTTCCAAATTTGAACAATTTTATTGATCATAGGGTTTTAAATTTATTTTTTTGACTTTGTTTTTTCAGCTGAATTCTTCTTTTTCTCTATAGTAATTTTAGCTCCAAGCTTTTCAGCTTTTTCGCGAGCAGAATCACTTAATTTGATATTATGAAATTTTAAATTCTTAATTTTAAGAACACCGTTCCCTAAAATTTTAATCTCTTTTTTATAGTTATTTACTAAACCATTTTTTAACAAAGTTTTAGCATTAACAATTTCAGATTCTTTGAAATATTTGTTTAATTCTGAAATATTTATAACTTGATCCTTTGGCTTAATTGATTTAAACCCTTTCATCTTTGGGGTTCTTAATAAGGTTTGTTTCATTCCAAGTTTTTTCAAACCGGAAACACCAGATCTTGATTTCTGTCCTTTTTGTCCTTTTCCACTATAAGTCCCTGTGCCAGAAGCATTCCCTCTCCCTACTCTTCTTCTTTTTTTAGTTGACCCGGCTTCGGCCTTAATTGTATTCAATGATAACGCCATAATATTTTATTTATGGGATTGTTAGTAAATATAAACTTATTACTAAGCTAATATTTAATAGCAGTCCCTTTATACAGTATAATTTAAATTACTTTTTTTAGCTAGTTTTTTTAACAGCTGGAGTTTTTGTTGGAATATTTTTTGGAACTTCCTTATTTTCAACCGGCTTTTTTTTCGGCTCTCTTTTCTCCACCTTCTTCAAGCTAGACAGAGCTTCAATTGTACATTTAGCAATACTAACTTTATTGTTCGTTCCAAGAATTTTACTAGTAATGTTAGTAACGCCGGCAAGCTCCAAGATAATACGAACAGCGCCACCAGCAATTACACCCTTACCTTTTCTAGCTGGTTTAAAAAGAATTTTAGCAGCTCCTGTCTTTTGATAAATTTCATGTGGAATTGTTTCATTTATAATAGAAACATCTATGATTTCTTTCTTGGCATTTGCTACTGCCTTTGAAACTGCAAGAGTAACATCAGCACCCTTAGCTAGTCCAATTGCAACTTTTCCTTTCTTGTTTCCAATAGCAACACAAGCTCTAAATCTCATCCTTTTTCCTCCTGCCATCACACGAGTAACTCTAGCTAGATCAACAATTTTTTGCTCAAATTCATCTTGAGGTTTATCTCTTTCAAAATTCTTTTTTCTTTTTTTAGCAAATTTCTTTTCACCATAAACAGACTTCCCAACAGTATTTTTGGCAACGATTGCTTTTTCACCTGTTTTTGCTACCTCTGCTTTTTCTTTCGCAACCACTGAAGATTCTGGCTTTTGGGCTAAGGCCTTGCCATCTTTGTGACCCAGGTCACTTTTTCTGACTTCGCCATTCACCTTGTTTTCTTTGGTAACTTGTTTTTCTTCTGCCATATTATATTTATCTAATTATTATTAAAATATTAAACCACCCTCACGTGCACCGTTAGCTAGAGCCTCAATTCTACCATGATACTTGAATGAGCCTTTATCAAAAACAACTTTTTCTATCTTTTTTTCGATAGCTTTTTTAGCTAATAACTTTCCAATTTCAAAACTTTTAGTTTTTTTATCACCTTCAATTTTTATTTCTTTTGAGTTAACACTAAGAATAGTGATTCCCTTTGTATCATCAATCAACTGAACAAACATGCCTTTATTTGATTTAAAAACTGATATTCTTGGTCTGACTGAAGTACCAGAAATTTTAGCTCTAACTCGAGCATGTCTTCTGGCTTTTTTAACTTGTTTATTTTTTTCTTTATTATTCATATACAAATTTTATTTATTAATCAGTCTTACCTGCTGTTTTACCAGCCTTTCTTCTAATTATTTCATCAATATATTTAATACCTTTCCCTTTATAAGGTTCTGGCTTTTTAACTTTTCTGATTTGAGCTGCTGCTTCGCCAACTAATTGTTTATCGATTCCTGAGATTGTAATAATATTAGCTTCGACCAATGCAGTAATCCCCTCTGGCAACTCATAATCGACTTGATGTGAAAATCCAACATTCAAAACTAACTTGCGGCCCTGCAATGCTACCTTATAACCAACCCCGTTTATTTCTAGCTTTTTTTCAAAACCATCGTTTACACCAACAACCATATTATTAATAAGACTTCTATAGAGACCCCAAAATGATTTTTCTTTTTTACTCTCAATATCTTTAATACTCACAACAATTTCTTTTTCTGAGATATCAATTTTGACCATTTTATTAGTTCTTTCTTTCAGTTCCCCTTTAGGCCCTGTTACAACTATAAAATCTCCATCAATTTTTGCTTGAGTACCACTTGGTAATTCTATTGGTAATTTTCCTAATCTAGACATAATATTTTAATTAATCAATTTATTATTTTAGTAAACTTCACAAAGAACTTCTCCACCAAGTTGTTTCTTTCTTGCTTCTTTGTTAGTCATAACACCTTGAGATGTCGAAATCACAGCTATCCCGTGGTTATTGAGAACTTTCGGAAGTTCACTTTTCCCAACATAAACTCTGAGACCTGGTTTTGAGATTCTTTTTATTGCGTTTATAGTAGATTTACCACTTTTTTTGTATTTCAAGACAAGCTTAAGCTCATCAAAAGATGATTTTGATTCATCCTTAGATGCTTTTACTACCTCAGCCTTCTGTATCCAACCTTCTTTCTCTAGTGTCTCTGCAACCCGGAATTTAAGTTTACTCATAGGCATGGTCACATCAGATTTATTTACAGCAGAAGCATTTCTTATTCTTGTTAACATGTCTCCGATAGGGTCTGTCATATTTTTTATATAAAATTACTTATTTATTATTTTTATCAATTGCTTACCAAGATGATCTGGTAATTCCTGGAATATCACCATTTTCCGCCAACTCACGAAAGCAAATTCTGCATAAATTAAAATCCCTCATATAAGAATGATTTCTACCGCACTTCCAACATCTTCTCACAATTCTTGTTGAAAACTTTGGAGTTTTTTTTGATTTTGCAATTAAAGCTTTTCTAGCCATATATATTATTTAACCCTGTGGAATCTTGCCTAGCAAGAATTTTTTCAAAATTATTCCACGGGGTGAAATTATTTATTATTTTTTAAATGGGAATCCCATTAAATGAAACAATTCTACTCCCTCTTCTTTTGTTTTTGCTGTAGTTGAAATACAGATTTCCAGACCATGCAATTTCTCAAGATCATCTGCTTTAACTTCTGGAAAGGCTGAATTATCTTTAAAACCTATGGTAATATTTCCAGTTCTATCAATACCTTTATCGCTAATCCCTCTAAAATCTCTCACACGAGGAAAAGTTACATAAACTAGCTTCTCAAGGAAGTCATACATTTTAGATGATCTCAGTGTTACCTTCGCTCCAATAATCATTCCTTCTCTAACCTTAAAAGAAGCGACAGACATCTTAGCTTTTGTTAAAACTGGTCTTTGTCCTGAGATTCTAAGTAATGTTTCCTGAACATTCTTAACATAATCTTTATCCTTTGAATGTCTTCCAAAGCCAACATTGATTACAATTTTTTGTATCCTAGGTGCTTGAATTTTATTTTTATACTGAAATTTTTCAATCAATTTTGGTAAAACTTCTTTGGTATAATATTCTTTTATCATAATATTTTTACTTGACATTACCTACTATATTGCAGGGGCTTGCCATAAATTTTCAAATTAATTTAACGCTTGATCACATTTCTTACAGTATCTAATCTTCCTCTTTGATTTTTTACCATCTTTCTCAAGCTCAATATATTTATAAGTAACTCTAGCTGGTTTTGAACATTTTGGACAAACTAGCATTAAATTAGAAATATTGAGAGGAGCTGGAAATTCTATTCTCTGACCTTGTTCTCCTTGTTTCCTTGGTCTTAAGTGTTTGATTAATATATTAATCCCTTCAACACTTACTCTTTGCTTCTCTGGAAATATCTGTAAAACTTTCCCTGTTTTCCCTTTATCTTTCCCTGCCAAAACTTTAACCTTGTCGCCTTTAATTATTTTCATATTATTAGTAGTTTATTTATTTTTACAAAACCTCAGGAGCAAGAGAAGCTATTTTAAAATAACCAGCTCTCCTCACTTCACGAGCAATTGGCCCGAAAATCCTAGTTGCCTTTGGTTCCTTTTTCTCTTTATCAATAATCACGCAAGCATTATCATCGAATCTGAGATAAGTTCCATCCGCTCTCCTAATCTCTTTTTTTGTTCTTACAATCACTGCTTTTACAACATCGCCTTTTTTAATAGGTGTGTGTGGAGCTGCTTCCTTAACTGCACAAGTAACCACTTCGCCTACTCCGCCGTATCTTTTTTTATAACCACCATGCACTCTAATAACCAACACTCTTTTAGCGCCTGAATTATCAGCTACTTTAATTTTTGATTCTACTTGGATCATATTCTTATTATAATTTTTGAATTTCTAATTTTTATATATTGAGCTATTTTGACAATACTCTCCATCTTTTGTCACGACTCAATGGTCTACATTCTACAAATGAAACCTTATCATCTGTCTTGAATTTGTTTTCTTCATCATGAACTTTATATTTTTTTGACATCGTATACCTTTTTTTATATTTTGGGTGAATTTTCACAGTGTCTACGCTAACAACAATAGTTTTGTCCTGCTTATCACTAACAACGACACCATTAAATTTCTTCTTAATTGTTTTTTTTTCTTTGTTATTCATAAATTTATTTTAAAACTTGAAATAATTATCTTGTGTCAACTTGGCTTAGGCCACGTTCCCTGATCTAATCATTCACCTTGTCTTTATCGTCATCTTTTGATGTTTCTTCTATATCTTTCTTTGAATTAAACAATGTTAATATTTTTGCAACTGTTTTTTTACCTTCTCTAATTTCTCTAATATTTTTTAATTGTTTATTCGCATCTTTAAACCTTAGCTCTCTTAGCTTGTCTCTAGTTTCAGCTAAAAGTCTATGTAAATCGTTTTCTTTTTTTTCCTTTAATTCTTTAATCTCCATATATTTACTTGCCACGCTTATTTTTAGGCGTGGGTCTAATTAATCTTTAGCAATAAATTTACACTTAACAGGAAGTTTATGAGCGGCTTTTTCCATGGCTTCTTTTGCCATGTCATTCTCAACACCATCCATTTCAAAAAGCATTGTTCCGGCCTTAACAACGGCTACATAATGGTCAACCGCGCCCTTACCTTTACCCATAGGGATTTCTCCACCTTTTTGAGTTCTTGGTCTATCTGGAAAAATTCTAATCCAAATCTTACCGCCTCTTTTTGTAAATCTAGTCATAACTCTCCTGGCAGCTTCAATTTGTCTTGATGTTATCCAGTGGGCTTCTTTTGATTGAAGACCAAAGCTTCCAAAACTTACTTTCATTTTTCTTGTTGCCTTGCCTCCTCTTTTTGGAGCATGCGACTTTCTATATTTAGTTTTTTTTGGCATCAACATATATTATTTACCTCTGTGAAATCTTGCTTTGCAAGAATTTTTTAAAAATTATTCCACGGGGTCAACTTAATAATTATTTCTTTTTTCCAATTACTTCCCCTTTGGCGGTTTCAGACCCTTTTTCAAATACTGTTCCTTTGTAAATCCAAACCTTAATCCCAATAGCTCCAAAAGTAGTTCTAGCTACTCCACGAGAGTAATCAATATCAGCTCTCAGGGTATGCAGGGGAACTTTTCCTGAAGACAATTTCTCACTTCTGGCAATTTCTGCTCCGTTTAGTCTCCCGGCAACCTGAACCTTAACACCTAGGGCTCCAGCTCTCTCGACTCTTGAAATTGCTTGTTTCATAACTCTTCTAAATGGCATTCTTTTCTCTATCTCTAGGGCCATTTGTTGCAACACAATTTGTGATGAAAGACTTGGTCTATCTACCTCAAAAATATTTAAATTAATATCCCCTAATCTGAAATTTTTTAAAAATTTAGCGTGTATTTTCTTTTTCAAATCCTCAGCACCAGTTCCTCCTCTCCCAATAATAACTCCTGGTTTTGCAGTGTGGATTGAAACACCAATTTTTTTAGCACTTCTCTCAACTTCCACCTTATCAACACCGGCTTCTCTTAGCTCATGAAGTAAAAATCTTTTTACTCTAACGTCTTGCTCAAGATTTTTTGAATATGTTTGTCCCACGTTGAACCATTTTGATGTCCAAGCTTTGGTGATTGATATTCTAAATATTTTTGGATTAATTTTTTTACCCATATTTATTATAAATTTATTATTTTATATTTCTTTGTCTTTCTGTGATTTTGTATAAGTGATTATTTATCCACTTTTTCTTCTAAAAACTTTTTTAGCAAACCCCTTGGACCCACCCTCGGCATTTTTTGTGTGACCTTCAGGCTTTGTGTCTGCTACTTTTTCTTGAGCAGGAACTGCTGAACTAGTTTCAGCACTTTTAGTTGTTCCTGTTTCTTTCTTATTAATTTTTTCTTCCTTCTTTTCTTTCTTCGCTTGCTCTCCTAATTTAACAGGGGCATCAATCTTTTGCTTTTTAGCTTTTTTCTCACCACTGTCCTTGATTTCTCCCAAAACAACGCTTACATGGCTAGTTCTTTTTCTAATTGGAGTAGCTCTTCCGTGTGCTCTTGGCATCCATCTTTTCAAAGTAGCTCCTTCATCAACCCTAATTTCTTTAATAAAAAGATTGTCTTTTGAAAGTTCGAAAGCATTTTCAGCGTTAGCAATTGCAGAATTTATCAACTTTGACACTGAACCCGTTACTCTTTTATTTACAAATTTTAATTGGTCAAGTGCTTTCTCAACCGGCATTCCACGAACAAGATCAACGACTAATCTAGTCTTCCTAGCTGAGGTTCTCAAATGTTTTACGTTTGCTTTTATTTCCATATATTTATATTATTCTATTTTTGAAATATCCTAAAATCTTTTAATTATTTCTGAGCTTTTGCCATTTTACCACCGTGGCTAACAAATTTTCTAGTAGGTGCAAATTCTCCTAACTTATGTCCAACCATGTTTTCAGTCACATAAACAAGTGAATGAGCCTTTCCATTGTGAACACCAAAAGTGAAACCAACCATTTCCGGAGTTACTGTACTTGATCTATCCCAAACTTTCAGTACAGTTTTATCACCAGGATTCATCGCTACAACTTTTTTTTGTAATCTTTCGTTGATATATGGTCCTTTTTTTAAACTTCTTGACATATTATATTTACCCTTGTGAAATCTTGCATTGCAAGAATTTTTTCAAAATTATTCCACTGGGTTAACTTAATTATTACCTTGTCTCGCCACATCCGTCAGCTGACGGAGTAGGCGGATTATTTATTATTTCTTTTTCTTTCTTCTCTGGATAATTAGTTTATCTGAAGATTTTGATTTCCTTCTAGTTTTAACACCCAATGCTGGCTTACCCCATGGAGTCTTTGGATGTTTAAGACCAATAGATTGGTTGCCTTCACCACCTCCATGTGGATGATCAACTGGATTCATAGCAGAACCACGAACAGTTGGTCTTATTCCAAGATGTCTCTTTCTACCAGCTGAACCTAATTTAATATGCCTCTTATCAACATTTGAAACTCGTCCAATAGTACACATCGCTTCTTTCTTAACAAGTCTAATTTCTCCTGAAGGTAGTTTTAATTGGGCAAATTTTCCTTCTACTCCCATAACATGTAGTGCATTCCCTGCACCACGAGCTAATTTTGCTCCATGTCCTGGTTCGATTTCAACACAACTTACAGGAACACCAGCTGGAATATATTTAAGTGGCATTGCATTACCATCTTTGATGGTAATTTTATTGCTTGAACTTAATATTTCATCTCCAACTTGTGTTTTGGTTGGTTTTATAATATATCTTTTTTCACCATCTGCATAATTAAGAAGGGCTAATCTAGCCCCTCTGTTTGGGTCATATTCAATAGCAACTACTTTAGCAGGAATATCCAATTTGTCTCTTTTCATGTCAACAATTCTAACTGCTCTTTTAGCTCCGCCACCTCTATGTCTGATAGTTATCTTCCCTTGATTGTTCCTTCCTCCAGTTTTTTTCTTTGGAATAACTAATCTTTTTTCAGGAGTTGTTTTCGTTATATCAGCAAAATCATCGAAGGTTGCACTTCTTCTTCCTGGTGTAGTTGGTTTTACTTTTTTAATACCCATATATTCAAATTTTTAATTTTAAATTCTTAGTTTCCTAAACTCCTTCGTAAAGATTTATTGTCTTCCCCTTCGGAAGAGTAACGATAGCTTTTTTCCAATCCTTCCTTCTGCCAATACTTTTTCCATGCCTAACCTTTTTGCCTTCCATCTTGATAACATTAATAGCAGTTGGTTTAATTCCGTAAACTTCTTCAAAAGATTTTGCTACTTCAACTTTATTTGTATTAATTGCAACCTCAAAAGTATATTTTCCTAGAGCCCCTTCTATGCTAGCCTTTTCGGTAATTAATGGTTTAACAAGAATCTTGTAAGCATTCCCGTGTACTTTTTCTTTGTCAGTTTTTTTCACCTGCTTTTCTGAAGCAGAATACAAATCTTTCATAGACTCTTTCTTGCTCTCTTTTTTTTCAGTAGATTTAGTTGTTTTTTTTGCAGCTGACTCCTTGTCGTCATTTTTCTCGTCCGCTTTTTTAAAAATTCCCATATTATTTTAATTCTACCTGCCTGCCGGCAGGCAGGAATTTCTGTTATTTACTTATATCTTTGTTCGATTTTTTTGATTGCATCAACTGTAATGATTAGTTTTTTGTATCTTAACAAATCAACGATATTAATATTATCAAGATTTATTAATTTAATACCAGCTAGATTGTTTGCTGAATATTTATCTTTCTCTTCATTATTTGCATTAATAAGAAGCACGCTTCTTTTTACCTTTAATACTTTCTTTTTACCATCTTTAGGGTCAGCTTCTTCTTTTTTAACCTTTGATTCATTTTTTAAAATTCCTTTTTCAAAACTTGCAACAACTTTATCAAATTCTTTGGTTTTAAAATTTTCAGATACTATTTTATCTAAAATTGCAACATTCTTTTCTGCTAGCTTATCTGAAAGAGCCATAAACAAAGCCGCTCTTTTCATTTTCAAATTTAAGTCTTTTGAAAAATTCCTATTTTTTAAGGGTCCGAAAGCAACACCACCACCAATCCAAATAGGACTTCTGCTTGAACCTGCCCTAGCTCTACCTGTTCCTTTTTGTTTCCAAGGTTTTTTACCACCACCACGAACATCGGCTCTTTGTTTTGTATGAGCTAAAATTTGTCTTTCATTAGACATTTGAGCAACAACTGCTTGGTGGACTAAACTTTCTTTCACTTTTACTCCAAAAATATTCTCTGGTAAGTTTATGTCTCCAACTACTTCTGCTTTTTGATTGTAAATACTAGCTTTAAGCATATTATGTTTTGAATTTCGAATTTTTAATTTCGAATTTTGAATTATTTTTTATTATCTTCTTTCACCTCTTCTTTTGCTTCAATTGGGGCTTCTTCCACTTTTTTATCTTTTTTTTCTTCTTTCGCTTTCTCTTTCTTCTCTTCAGGCTTTTTATCTTTAACTTCTTCCAAAACTTTAACCTCTCCAGGAGCGTTGAATGAAACAAGAGAATTTCTAGCACCAGGAACTCCTCCCTTGATGTAGAGAATATTTTTTTCAACATCTATATCAATAATCACACCTCCATTAAAAGTAACTTGATCTCCGCCCATTCTGCCACCCATTCTTGTTCCTTTAAAAACATGAGCCGGTCCAGTCGCACCAATAGACCCAGGCATTCTTACTTGATCCTTTGTACCATGAGTTGTGATTTGACCAGCGAAACCATGTCTTTTAACAACCCCTTGAAAACCTTTACCTTTTGAAACAGAGCTCAAGTTAATAGAATCTCCTACTTCAAAACTAGTAACATCAAATCTATCACCTCTCTTGAGGGAGATTTCTTGGGCTTTAACTCTAAACTCTTTTAAATATCTAAAATTATCGAGCCCTTTAAAGTGCCCGATTTGAGGTTTTTTGATATTTTTTTCTTTTTTAATACCATACCCAACTTGAACCGCTGAATAACCATCTTTTTTATCGTTTTTTATCTGGACAACTGTACATGGACCAACTTCAACTTTTGTAACTGCTACTGCTACGTCATCTCTCCACATTTGAGTCATCTCAATTTTTTTTCCTAAAATAAATTTCATATATTTTTCTTTCTTGGCAGCGCAAGCTTTTACTTGTTGCCTTTAAATAAACAAAAACTGGCTTAATCTAAACCAGCTACAATAATACAATATCTATCATCTTAATACTCTAGAAAACAGAAATTTAATTTTATTATAATGCTTTTTGTTTGATTTTTACCTCTCTTATAAGTACTAATTATCACCTTAAGACTTTCTTTTATCAATTTAATAAAAGAGTTTTTACAACAATATTCAGTACAATAATATTTCAATAATTTACTAAGTACAGTTTACTACATTTTTATCTCGACGTCAACCCCAGCTGGTAAGCTAAGACTAGTCAAATCTTCAATGGTTTTAGCTGATGGTTCAATAATATCAATCAATCTTTTATGTGTCCTCATCTCATACTGATCACGAGCATCCTTATGAACAAAAGTGGATCTCATAACTGTATACTTTTTCTTTTCAGTTGGAAGAGGGATGGGTCCAAAAATTTGAGCTCCACTTCTTTCTGCTGTTTCGATGATTTTCCTTGTAGATTGATCAATGATTTTATGATCAAAAGCCTTAATTCTAATTCTAATTTTTTGTTTAGAATCTTCATTCTCTGTGCTTTCTTTTTTTGTGTCTTTTGGCATAACTGTTTAGTTAGCTTAATTTTTATCTAAAACCTAATATAGGCATTATAAAGCTCCTTAATAAATTAAGGAGCCCTAAATATCTATTTTGTGATTTTTACAACTGCACCAGCACCAACTGTTCTTCCACCTTCACGAATAGCAAATCTTTGCTTTTCTTCTAGGGCAACAGGAGCAATAAGTTTAACATTAATGTTAACAGTATCACCAGGCATAACCATTTCAGTTCCTGCTGGTAATTCAATCTCTCCAGTTACATCAGTAGTTCTGATATAGAATTGTGGCTTATAACCTTTAAAGAAAGGTTTGTGTCTTCCGCCTTCATCCTTAGATAGGATATATACTTGAGCTTCAAATTCAGTATGAGGAGTGACAGTTCCAGGGATAGCCAATACTTGACCTCTCTCTACGTCATCTTTCTTTGTACCTCTCAAAAGAATACCAGCATTATCACCAGCTTGACCTTCAGTAAGTTGTTTATTAAACATCTCAATTCCAGTAACTGTAGTTTTTGCTGTATCTCTTATACCAACGATTTCAACTTCTGTATTAATTTTTAGAAGTCCTCTTTCGATTCTCCCTGTTACAACAGTTCCTCTACCTTCAATTGAAAATACATCTTCAATAGGCATTAAAAAAGGTTTTTCAACATCTCTTACAGGATTTGGGATAAATGAATCAACAGCATCCATTAGATCTAATACAGGTTTTGCATCATCTCCTGTTGGATTCTCTAAAGCCTTTAGAGCCGAACCTCTAATGATTGGAGTTTCATCTCCAGGGAATTCGTATTTATTCAATAAATCTTTTACTTCTTCTTCAACAAGGTCAATGAGTTCTTTATCTTCAACCATGTCACATTTGTTTAGAAATACAACAATATATGGAACACCAACTTGTCTAGCTAGCACAATATGCTCTCTTGTTTGAGGCATGGGACCATCTGTTGCAGCTACCACAATGATAGCACCGTCCATTTGAGCAGCACCAGTAATCATGTTCTTTACATAATCAGCATGACCTGGACAGTCAACGTGAGCGTAGTGACGCTTGTCTGTTTGATATTCAACGTGAGCAGTAGCAATTGTAATACCACGTTCTTTTTCTTCTGGAGCAGCATCTATTTGACTAATGTCTTTGCTAGATGCCATTTTGCCCGCAGCTGTTAGCACAGCTAAGATTGCTGCAGTTAATGTAGTCTTACCATGGTCAACGTGGCCAATTGTACCAATGTTGACATGTGGTAATGATCTGTCGAAAATTTCCGCCATGTTAATTTTTTTTTGGCCCCGCTCAGTTTTATGAACGCGTTTTTTGCCCGACCAACAAAAGGCTGGGCAACCAGCCGAAACTTATTATTTAATTAAAAAATTATATTATTAATAATTTATCTCTTCTAAATATTGCCTATCTTCCTCAATGATTTCTTCTGTGTCTTTCTTTCTTTCACTGGGAATACTCCAACTTTTCTTAGGCTTTCTTTCCTCTTGACCCAGGTCACCCTCTCCCCCAGGGAACCCTCTCTCACCTAGCGGTGATTCACCTTGTCTGACTTCGTCATTCACCTTGTCTTTTAGTGATTCTTCATCATTATTGTCAATATTTTCATCACTGATAGTGTCATTTTTCCATAAAGCAATATCGCGATTTATTTTATCAATCATTTCATCCTCTGTCAAGCCACGCAAATCACTAGAAGTTTCGCTTATTTTTTCATACTCATCAAGGTTCATTATTGCATAAGCATTTTCTGGTTCATTGTGATCTAGAACCACAAGTTTGTCGCCTGTCTTTCTAATCAATTTTATTATTCTCCTAAATTGTGAATCCATATCTTTAAAACTTTAATTCTCCCCCTCCTCATTTTTTAAAAAAATTTATTATTCTAAACAAATAACACTGCTATCGGAAAAATTCTAAATCCTAATATCTAAATCCTAAATAAATTCTAATCTCAAATACAGTAAGCCTAAAATTATTTTGTAAATTTGATTTTATTATTTTGAATTTGTTTAGAGTTTAGTGTTTATAATTTAGAGTTTAAAAATTATTTCTTTGCTCTATCTCCCATAATTTTCTCTGCAATATTTTTTGGAACTTCTTCATATTGTAAAAATTCCATAGAATAATTTGCTCTACCTTGACTCATGGAACGAAGGTCTGTTGAGTAGCCAAACATTTCTGATAATGGTACTTTAGCATCAATCACTTTTATTTTTCCTCTATCTGACATTTGATCAATTTGACCTCTCTTTGAACTGATATCACCAACAACACTTCCCATATAATCTTCTGGGGTAGTAACTTCGACTTTCATGACTGGCTCAAGTATTACAGCACCGGCTTTTCTACAAGCGTCCTTGAAGGCAAAAATTGAGGCCATTTTAAAAGCTGCTTCACTTGAATCAACTTCATGGTAAGAACCATCATAAACGGCAACTTTTACATCAACCATTGGATAGTTAGCAAGGACACCTTGGTCCATAGCTTCTCGAACACCTTTTTCAATAGCTGGAATATATTCTCTTGGAATAGATCCACCTTTAATTTCATCTTTAAATTCAAAACCACCGCCTTCGATATTTGGCTCAACACGCAAATAAACATGTCCGTATTGACCACGTCCACCAGATTGTTTAGCATATTTATGTTCTTGCTCAGCTGATGTTCTAATTGTTTCTCTATATGATACTTGTGGCTGACCGACGTTAGCTTCTACTTTAAATTCTCTCTTCATTCTATCTACAATAATATCTAGGTGAAGTTCACCCATTCCTGAAATCAAAGTCTGATTTGTTTCCTCGTCAGTTTCTACTCTAAATGTAGGATCTTCTTCGGCTAATTTTTGCAAAGCCATCCCCATTTTTTCTTGATCAGCTTTTGTTTTTGGCTCAACAGCAATTTTAATAACAGGTTCAGGAAATGTAATCGATTCTAGAATTAATTTTCTATCCCCGCTTGTTAAAGTATTCCCAGTAACTGTATCTTTAAATCCAATAACAGCAGCAATATCTCCAGCATAAACCTCTTTTACTTCTTCTCTGTGATTGGCATGCATTCTTACAAGTCTTCCAATTCTTTCTTTAGCTCCACTTGTTGTATTATAAACATAAGAACCAGATTGAAGAACACCAGAATAAACTCTTACAAAAGTTAATCTTCCTACGAATGGATCAGTAGCAACCTTAAAAGCCAGGGCAGTGAAACCTTCATCATCACTAGGATTGACTAGAATCTTCTTTTCTTCATCGTTCACATTCATAGCTTCAAGAGCAGGAACATCTAGGGGTGATGGTAGATATTTTACTACACCGTCAAGCACTAATTGTACTCCAACATTTTGCAAGGCTGAACCAGCATAAACTGGATATAATTCATTCGCGATAACACCTTTTCTGATAGCTGCACTAAGTTCATCAATTGTAATTTCCTCTCCACTTAAATATTTTTCTGTCAAAGTGTCGTCTACCTCAACTACTCTTTCAATTAATTCAGCTCTATATTTTTCAACGATTGTTTTCATTTCTTCTGGTATTTCAACTTCAATTATTTTTTCACCAAATCCTCCTTCAAACTCATAGGCTTTTTGAGTAAGTAAATCAACAACACCCTTGTGATCATTTTCTGATCCAATTGGAAGTTGAATAGCAACTGCCTTTGAACTCAATCTATCTCGAATAGAAGCTAAACTCATTTCAAAGTCTGCTCCCATCTTATCCATTTTATTCACAAAGCAAAGTCTTGGCACTTGATATTTATCAGCTTGTCTCCAAACAGTTTCAGATTGTGGCTCAACACCAGCAGATCCATCAAAAACAGCGACAGCGCCATCAAGAACACGCAGGGAACGCTCTACTTCAACAGTAAAGTCAACGTGACCAGGAGTGTCAATAATATTTATTCTATTGTCAGCCCAAAAACAAGTAGTAGCCGCTGATGTAATGGTGATACCTCTTTCTTTCTCTTGTTCCATCCAATCCATATCAGATTCACCAGTATGCGTTTCGCCAATTTTATGTTTTTTCCCTGTATAAAATAAAACACGCTCGGTGAACGTAGTTTTTCCAGCATCAATGTGGGCCATGATACCAATATTTCTTGTTTTTTCTAATGAAAATTCTCGAGCCATATTATTATTTAGAATCATGAATCTTGAATCATGAATCTTGAATTATATATATATTATATTTAAATTATAGTTATAAAAGGGAGAACTAGTCTCCCTTTGTGTTTTTCGGATTAAGTATCACTTTTTTTGAAACACTCGAGAAGCTCTTTTATAGAATCTTCAATTTCATTATCCAATATTTCAAATTGATTTAGCTTAAGGCGTAATTTGATTACTTGCATCTACAAGGGTCATCATTTTAATATCCTCCTATTCTTTTTGTTAGCTTGCTTTAAAGATAAACATAAATTTTCTGGTAATCCTAGATATCCAACTGTTACTGACTGGCGTGAGACATCCCTCAGAGTAGACATGACCACAGAGCGGACAAGCATCTATACAAAAAATTCTTTCTCCCTTTCCGTCACCCTTCAATTTTTCTCTTACAGATTCAAAATCTTCAAATTCTTCTTTACACTCAGGACATTTATGTTTTTTCCGTGACCAATCCAATTCTACCTCCTATAGTTATCTTGAAAAATGAGCGAATGCTCTGTTTGACTCAGCCATCTTATGAACTGTTTCTCTCTTTCTTACAGCTGCTCCTTCACCTTTTGATGCCAAAACTATTTCATCGGCTAGATTCTCTGCCATTGATTTTCCTTTTTTAGCTTTTGAAGCTTCAATTATCCAACGACAACCTAGAGTGAATCTTCTCTCCCCTCTTACTTGGAAAGGAACTTGGTAGTTAGCACCACCAACTCTTTTACCCCTAACTTCAAGTAATGGAGAAATCTTTTTTAGGGCTTTATTGAAAATGTGTCTTGGATCTTGTTTTGTTTCTTTTTTAACTATTTCAAAAGCATCATAAACAACTCTTTGAGCAGTAGTTTTTTTACCGTCCTTCATTATGTAATTTATGAACTTAGCGACATCAAAATCATTGAATTTAACATCACCGTCAATTTTTCTTTTTGGAGCTTGCTTACCTCTCATATATATTTATAAAATTATTAATTATTTCTTACACTTGAGGAAGATGAATTCCCAAGCATACAAAAACCTAAAGGTTTTCTAGGATGCTTTCTTATCTAATTTAGCACCGTATTTTGATCTAGACTGTTTTCTTCCTTGTACACCTTGAGTATCATAAACACCACGAATCACTTTGTAACGTACACCCGGTAAATCTTTTGTTTTACCACCTTTAACCAATACAATTGAATGTTCTTGTAGGTTATGTCCCATTCCTGGAATATAGGCTGTAACTTCCATTCCATTAGAAAGTCTAACACGAGCAATCTTACGCAAAGCTGAGTTAGGTTTCTTTGGTGTAGTTGTTGTAACCTTCAAACAAACCCCTCTTCTAAATGGAGCTCCTTTTTTTAACTCAGTTCTCTTTCTATGAAGAGTATCAAGAGTTGATTGTAGTGCTGGGTACTTACTTTTTGAAGTTGTTTTTTTTCGTCCTATTCGAACTAATTGGTTCATTGTTGGCATACTATAATATTTGGTTTATCTAAAAAATTTATTAATACTAAAACAAACCCCTCGTAAAAGGGATATGAAATTTCTTCATTAAATTTATCAAAATATTTAAAATAAGTCAAGAGCTAAAAGAATGAAGATTTTTGATTTTTGATTGAATGTTTGATTTGATAATTATTTCCAAAATATTAAATCTTCATCCCCCCCCAATATCGTTGACATTACAAACAATCTTCATTAATATACAAAAACTAAATAGCTCTTTAACCTTTTAATGACAATGGAGGTAATTATGACCGTATCCGATGAAACATATTCATCCCCACCTACTCCTGCTGTAATTCATATCTTCTCTGAAGATAATCGCCCAAGAGGTTACGTTTTAACATCAGAAAATATTTTTGGTTCACATGGTAGCGAAAATCTTGAAACTATTTTAAAAAGGTTGTTAAGTCTAATTTTCGAGAAAGAAATCATTGGGAAATTCACAATCGCCACCTACCCTCCAAAAGCTTATGCTGGTCAACTCAACCGTAAACCATCTCCACTAACCCAAGAAGACACAATAACTATCAAAAACATATTCAACTGCACAATTAAAACAGAAGAATAAAAAACCACTACTCAACAAAAACGTTCTGCATTTCAACTCCGGGTACAACCAGGAGCCAGCTGGTAAAAATAAAGTGACAGAAAGGTGCTATTGACAAATACATAAATATGTTCTATATTAATATATTGTCCTTTTACATTTCTATGTTAGAACTCTGTAAACAATCAAAGTTACGTGTTCTCATTTTGAGAACATAAACAATCACAAACCAAAAAAGGAGTTTTTATGAAAAACCATGTCGCAATTATTTTCATTCTTGTGTCTCTCTTCCTCTCTGCCTGCTCGGCAAATGTTAATCAAACTTCGAAGTTTGACCCCGAACACGCCAACCATCACTTCAGCTTTCATCAAGAAGGTAACGATTATTCCCGAGGTTCATTCTATTATTTAAAGGATTTTCGTTTATTAGTTGAAGTCCAGTCCGTGATAATTCACTCCAACAGCAAGGCCGCTCATAACTACAATCAAGCAAATTGCATTAATGTTGCCACAATTATGAATCAACTTGAAGAAAATGGCTACTACTTAATGGAAGTTAAAAATGTCGACCACATTGAAAAAATCGCGACTAAACAAGTCATTATCAATGTCGGAAAAACTCCTTATGTCAGTGGAGGTACTTTCACCACAGACGAACAATCGATGTACATAACAAATCGAAACTTTATCGAATCTGGAGCAGTCCAGATTGAGATTAGGATTTCAAATAGAAATATGATTGAAGAAATTGAAGATGCAATTTCAAAAATTTAATCAAAAAGTTTCCGCCACGTCACAGTCTCTCGCCAGAGGACTGTGACGTTTTTTTATTTAGATAAATTATATCTTTTTATGATACAATATTTTTATGTCAACGAGAAACAGAATATCTATTCCGAATGAAACATATTTTATAACATTCACTATTCTTGGGTGGAAGAATATTTTTGTTCAAGATAAATACTTTGATTTAATATACAGGTGGTTTGACTATGTGAAGGAGAAATACAACAACACCATTTATTCATACGTGATAATGCCAAATCACATTCATTTGCTAATAAAAATATCAGCTAAATCACCTACACTTTCGGTGTTAATAATGAACGCTAAACGATTTCTGGCATACGACATAGTTAAGTTCTTGAAAGAGGATAATAAAAGTGAATTTTTAGATTTTTTTAATCAAAATGCGAGGAAGAATGTTGGGGCCAAACATAAGCTATTTGAAAACAGATTCGATTCATTAATTATCCAAAGTGAGAAATTCTTCCTTGAAAAACTTAACTATATCCACAAAAATCCCTGCAACAAACATTGGAGACTAGCAGATTCTCCTGAAAATTTTAAACACTCCAGCGCATCAAACTATACTCTCGGGAAAGGTCACTATGATATTGATGTTATGGATATATAAAACGACATCACAGTCCTCTGACGAGAGACTGTGACGAGGCAAAAAAAAACGCACTGCATTTCAACTCCGGGTACAACCAGGAGCCAGCTAGATACGAACTTATTTATACTTTTCTTGTGAACATTGGGAAATTTTGGAAGAAAATGAAGCGCCCGCCTGGCTCGAAATTAACAACCCTATATAATCATAATGCTTAATATCGCTAAACATGGAAAGTATATTTAATGTGTTAACGACATTTCGGACAGGTAGAAAGCTCCATAAAATGTCCGCTGTTTGAGGAATGAAACGCTAGTGTAATGACGAGTTCGGAATTTTATTAGCTTTCATAGCGTAATGATCCAAAATTTACCAGTTCACTGTTTTTGGTACTTTTTCGAAAAAGTACATAAGAAATAAGAGATTTCTCCACTCTCTTCGTTCGGCCGAAATGACAAAATGCTCTTGGGGTGAAAAAATACTTAAAGAATATTCAAAACATCAAACATCCCATTATTTTCCATTATAATAATTAATTGACTCATCAATAACTGAAATTCCTTTTATTTTTTTGTTTTTTAGATTTTCTTTTACTAATTTTATTTCGGAGATATCTTCTATTATAAAATCTGACATTGAGAACACAAAAGGATGAATCCAATCTTCTATAAAAGAATCTTTGATTTGAATATTTTTTCTGCGATGATAGGTGTCCTTAGGTAACACTGTGACTATTGGCTTATTGAAATATTTTGCTATTACCATCTCCTGAGAAGTTCCTACGCCCATCTGATTTTCTGCGTTGACAATAACTATGTCTGAATTCTTAATCAGCTTACAATCAAAACCAAAAACACCAAAAAAATCACTTTCATCAGCAGTCCTGTCAAAAGGATCGATAAATTCAGTATCAAAATATTTTTTAATAACTTCCGAATAATCAATCCTCCAGTTTTTAAAATTTTTCACCTTCTTCTTTCCCTTTGGGACTTTGCCTGCTAAATAAATTTTCATAAATTATCCTATTCAAAATTAATTCTAAATTCGTAAATCTAAATTTTTAATTCCTTAAGCCCCCACAATCAACCTAAACAAAAAACTAATCACAGGAATTATAAATTGAAAACCAACCATCACAAAAGCTAGCACTAAAATAAACCCATATTGCTCCATTTTCAAAAATCGTATCTTCCAATGATAAGGCAGGAACGGCATTAGTATTTTTGAGCCATCTAGAGGCGGAATTGGCATTAGATTAAAAATCATTAAAAGAAGATTGATTTGGACTATTATCACTATAAAATCAAACATCATTTGATTTACAAAAAATGGTTGAGTAGCAAGAATAATTCTCAAAACCAAACCAAAAAACAAGGCCATTATTAGGTTAGCGAAGGGTCCAGCAGCCGCTACTTTCGCTCCTCCATAAATTCTGTCTCGCAAATTGTTTGGATTAAAAGGAACTGGTTTCGCCCAACCGAAGACAAAAGAGGCTCCTGTTGATATTAAGATAAAAGGCAAAAGTAGTGACCCAATTGGGTCTATATGTGGTATCGGATTCATAGTTAGTCTCCCCTCATCCTTGGCGGTAGTATCCCCCAGTCTTTCAGCCATCCAACCATGCATATATTCATGAATAATAGCCGAATATATAAGAACTACTACTGAAAAAATTACAATTTGTATATCCATTTTTAATTGATTATAGTTAATTATTACCTAGATATTAACACAGCTTGATTAATTTATCAAAAGGTGTTAATATCATATCTATAAAATAAAGATATTAATTATATATTTATAAAACCATTTAAAAATGTTTTATAAATTTTTTTGTGTTATGGCAAGGCAATGTGAATTGTGTGGAAGAGGTTCATCTAAGGATGCTTCAAGATCTCACTCAAATATTAAAACAATCAAAAGACAATACATAAATTTGCAAACTAAAAAAATTGGCGACAAAAAATACAAAGTTTGCACTTCATGTTTAAGAACTCTAGCGAAAGCTTAAGGCTTTTTTCAATTAAAAAAACTTCTTATTATTTAAGAAGTTTTTTTTGTATCTACAATCCTATATATTTAATGTTGCATTATTTCAAAATTCTCTAGACCCTCATCAATTTCACTCTCTTCATGTTCAACTTTTTTCACTTTAGCCAATTCCGGTCCTTCACTGCACGAATCAAGATAATCATCTAAATTCTCTTTTGTTCCTTGAACAAGCGTGTAAACATTCCCATTGTCTTGATTCCTAACAAAACCAACCAAATCCAAGTCTCTTGCTCTTTGTTTCAACCAAAATCTAAAACCTATTCCTTTTACATCCCCCTTTATTTTTATTGCATATTGAATCTTCATATTACAAAAAATACAGTGCAGTTAATATCCCTGCTAAACTAATTAATTCTATGGAAAAAATTTTTATAAAAGTAATTCCCATTTTATCTATTTCAACAAACATATTATTTAAATAAATAATAACATTCTATTCTTCATCCTCTTCACTCGGCAAATTATCAATCTTCTCTTTAACTATTCTTGCTACATCATCTAATTTCCAGTCAGTCTTTACTAAAAAATCGAATACGCCAACCTTGGAAGCTTCGGCCACATGAACTGGATCAGAAATATTAGTCAACATAATAATAGGCACATCTGCTCCCCACTTATCATCTTCCCTAATTTTATTCATAACAGTTAGGCCGTCCATCTTTGGCATCATAATATCAAGCATTATAAGGTCTGGATTTTTTTTTAGGGCAATGTTAAGACCCTCTTCTCCATCGTTTGCAACCAAAACATTATAATCTTTTTTTAGTTTTAAAGATAAAGCTTCAGCCATTGAAAATTGATCTTCAACTATTAATACTGTTCTTTTATTTGATTTTCCCATACTTTTATATAAATTAGATTAAAATAACCCAAGGGGTTTCCCTGTAGCTGGGAATTTATGTTCCTCAGCTGTAAATTAAACAGACAAAGATTTTGTTCCTCCTTTTTTTTTCATTCCCCCTAGAGGAATCTTAATAAATATTGTTGTGCCTGCATTTTTTATATCTCCATTATTTTTGCCGAAAGGCTCCCTGCTCGGAGACTCAAACCAAACACTACCTCCTGATTTTTCAATAATAGCCTTAATTATATAAAGCCCCAAGCCCGTCCCAACTGATTCAATTTTTTTAACATTATCAGCTCTAAATAATTTAGTAAATATTTTGGATTGTTGCTCTTCTGGAATACCGCACCCCTTGTCTGATACTTTTATTAAAATATCCTTATCCTCTTTTTTAATTGATATTTTTATGGACTCATTGTCTGGAGTATATTTAACAGAATTAGAAATTAAATTTTCAAAAACAAGTCTCATTAAAGAAGGATCAACATTTAATTCTGGAATTTCATCGTACTCTTTTATGATATTTATCCCCTTGCTATCTATTTCTTTTTTAAACTTCTTTATAATTTCATCTGAAACAGGTATTATATCAGACATCTCTGGATTGATTGAAAATGTCCCTAAGTCAATTCTAGATACAATTAGAAGACTATTCACGAGTTCTATCATTCTTTCGTTGGCTTTGTATGTTTCTCTTAGATACTTCAACTGATCTCCTTTTACTTCGCCGGCATCACCCGAAACGATATAATCTATATACCACTTTATAATAGAAAGAGGGGTTCTTAATTGATGTGAGGCCAAGGAAACAAAATCGACCTTAGCTGCCTCAATTTCTTTGTTTTTCGAAGCCTTGCTTGTCGCCTTTGATTTGATATCAACCATTAATTTATTTATTGACTCTGCCAGTTTGGATATCTCGTCACAACCATGAACTTCTAATTTCTCTTCATACCCCCCTGCTCCAAGCTCCTCTATTCTTCTTTTTAATATCTTTAATTTCTCGTCTTGTTTTCTAAAAACAAAGAAGATTAAAAGAAGAACAAAATAAAAAAATATCAAGTTGCTTATTAAAATAACAACGACATCATCAACCCAAAAAATTGTCACAAGAAAAAATACAAATGATGAGTATATTATTGCAGTAATTTTATTTGATAGTTTCATAGGGTAAACTTATCTTCTAATTTTACACTAATATTTGTTTTTCGTAAAACAAAAATACCGGGTAAACTCCGATATTCCTGTTTATATTAAATATAGCTTTAATTACAATCGAAATCGTCTCTGCTTTTTATGAGACCAAAACATCTTAACCGTCTCATAAAAAGAGCTAAAATCAAGAATGAAGAGACTCCCCAAGAGAAACAAGCCGATTATCCCAGAGATTGCTAACATAATAAATGCCATGAATGGGACGCCTAATACCAATTTAGCTAAAAATAATGAAGGTAAAAAACTCTTTTTTCTTTTTAATATTAGACAAATTTATGATTGACAAAAAAATACAATTATGATAAATTGTCATTTCGATAAATTTTAAAAATAATTTCACATAAAACATTATGAACATAAATTTTAAGAATAAATACATAATTATTAGTTTGATTGTCTTATTGATATTCTTGCTTGCATTCTTTGTATTAAAAGATAATGAAGAAGAAGAAAGTGTTCCTGAAAAAATAGCGATACCTGTTTCTGTCATAAGTGTGGGGAATGAAAGTGTTGACCAAGATAAAATAGAAGCTGTTGGCTCCGTAAAAGCTGATTCGCAAATTAAATTAGTTGCCATGGAATCTGCCACTGTCAGAGGAGTCTTTTTTGACATTGGAGATAATATAGTTTTGGGTCAAAGATTGGTATCTCTCGGGGACAATACAATCTCTTCCAATCTACTCATCGCTCAGAACGATTACCTAAGCAGAAAAAATAGTCTTGAAATTGTCAAAACATCGACTGAACAAGACATCCAATCATCAGAAATTAATGTAGCGAACGCAAGGGAAAGCCTTGAATTATCCAAAATTCAACTCAAAACAGCTCAGGATAATTATGATAATGGAATTATTCAAATTGATAAAAACAAAATTGATCTAAAAAATAATGCTGTTATTACACACAATAATAATTTAAGTATTTTATTTGATACTCTCGATCAAATTAACTTCATTATAAAAGCCGAGGGAGATAAACAGATTTCTGGAATTAAAAATGTTATTGCCGCCAAAGATAAACAGAGCCTAAGCAAATCAACTCTGTCATATTTCAATGCTAAAAACTCCTATACATCCCTTCTCTCCGAACCAGCCAATCCAGAAAAAGCTCTAGACTTAATAAATAAATCTGTTAATTGTCTGCAACTAACCAAGGTCGCCCTAGATGATTTAATCCTAGTCCTAGATAGTACGGTTAGCTCTGTTGATTTTAGCGAAACAACCTTAAGCACGCAAATTTCAAAATTTAATCAACTAAGAATATCTATATTAGGAATTGAAGCAAAAACGAAAAGCTTAGAGCAGTCAATTGAGAATATTGAAATAAATTCCAAGGCTGATATCGATAGGCTAGATAATTCTTTAGCTGCGGCCAAAAACCAAATTAAACTTTCAGAAATTGCTCTCCAAAATACAGAACTTGGCCTAGAAAAAACAAAAAATGCAAAAGACCAACAAATTATTTCAGCTGAAATAGCTCAAAATAATACTCTCGGTCAACTCAACCTAGCAAGACAGAGAGCTGGAGATCTTAGTATTAATAGTCCTATCAGTGGAATCGTCACAAAAAAAATGATTGAAGTTGGTCAAGAAGTGAGCCCTGGAACGCAAATTGGTGAGATCTCAAAACTAGACTTAATAAAAATAATTATAATGCTCCCATATGACGAAGCATATAGAATAAAAACTGGAGACGGGGTTCTTATTGAGAATAAGTTCAAAGGCTTTATATCACAAATAAATCCATCTGCTGATTCATTGAGCAAAAAGGTAGAAGTCGAAATAGCCTACGATAATGAAAACAAAGATTTAATTGCTGAAACTTTTGTAAATATTGATATTCCTACCAATAAAAATATTAAATCAAAAAACAACTTTTTTCTCTTACCTCTAAAGGCTGTTTCTATTTCGCAAAACGAAAATTTTGTTTTTCTGAATGAAAATGGAATTGCAGTTAAAAGAAAAGTTGAAATTGGAGAAGTTCAAAACAATTTGGTTGAGATAATAACTGGACTATCCGAAGAAGATAGTCTAATTATTGAGGGGAATAAAAACCTCAACGATGGAGATAAAATTGAAATAAATTTATAATATGGAAATTAATCAAAGAATTGAAGCTGAATTAGAAAAAGCTCTTGAAAAAGAAAAAAAATCTTTTTTTGGTTTTTTTATTACAAATTACAGATTTACTTACCTGGTTTTATTGATTATTTTTGTTTTCGGTTTTTTTGCTGTATCAACTCTCCCAAGGGAGGCAAACCCAGAAATAAAAGTACCCTACGCCCTTGTCTCAATAGTATTTCCTGGAGCAAATCCATCTGATGTTGAGGACTCCGTTACCAACAAAGTTGAAAAAGAAATTAAGAATCTTGATAACCTAAAAAGATACACCTCTGGATCAGCCCTCGGTTTTTCTAGTATCTTTGTAGAATTTGAAGCTGAGGCTGATATAGAAACAAGTATTGCCGACCTAAAAGATGCCGTTGACCTAGCTAAGCCTGAGCTCCCAAGTGATGCAAGTGATCCAGTTGTTTCCGAAATAAATTTTTCTGATTTCCCTATTGTTACATATTCTCTAGTTGGTGATTTTTCTGACGTTGAGCTACATAAAATAGCTGGATTTTTGGAAGACGAATTTGAAACTATCAAAAATGTTTCTCGTGTCGATATTCTAGGAGATATTGAAAGAGAATTCCAAATAATTGTAAAAAAAGACGACCTAAGTAAATACAATCTTTCTATTGGAAGGATAGCAAACACAATTTCCCTAAACAATTTTAACCTTCCAAGTGGAGATATTGAAATTGATAATTTTAATTATAATATTAGAGTAAAGGGACGTTTTGAAAACATTGATGATTTAAGTAACATTGTCGTTGCCAGTATTTCTGAAACTCCCATTTATTTGCGTGACGTTGCTACTGTAATAGACACTTTTAAAGAAAAAACAACCGAATCAAGAATTGGGTTTTCTGGAACAAGCCCAAAAAACACCATATCTCTACAAATTTATAAAAAAACGGGAGGTAATATTCTAGACATTGTTGATGAGTCACAATACAAAATATCAATGTTGCAAGAAGACAATCGTCTTCCAGAAAATCTTCTTATTCAAAAGACAAATGATAACGCCGTTTTTATAAAAGAAGATTTAAAGACTCTCGGGACAAGTGCTCTCCAGACAATGTTTTTAATCCTTGTTATTCTAATGATGGTTCTTAGTTTTCGGGGTTCCCTAATCACAGCGATGTCTATTCCTCTCGCTTTTTTAATAACTTTTATTATTATAAAACTTCAAGGTGGAACTATAAATAGCCTTGCTCTCTTTGCCCTGGTTATTTCTCTGGGACTAATGGTTGATAACTCAATTATTATTATTGAAGGAATTGCTGAATATAGTTCCAAGCACAAGAAAAATGCCTGTCACTCATCTCTTCTTTCTGTTTGGAATTATAAAAAACCAATCATTTCAGGAACTCTCACAACTGTTTCAGCTTTTCTCCCAATGCTTTTGGTTTCTGGAATTATGGGTGAATTTATCCAAGTTCTCCCAAAAACAATCACGGCCGCCCTTCTTTCCTCTCTTTTTGTGTCACTCGTTCTAATACCGACACTAAGTTCTAGATTTCTAAAAATTGAAAGATCTAAAGACGGAGACAGTCTAAGAAACAAAAAAAGACATCTCTGGGTTGAGGCAAGAATGAATAGAATAAAAAACCTTTATTCCAACTATCTTAATTCAGTCCTTCCAAGTAAGAAAAAAAGAAGAAGACTACTGGCTAGCGTCTGGATTCTCTTTGTGATTAGTCTCTTGGTTCCTATTTTTGGAATGCTTAGAGTTGAAATGTTCCCACCGATTGATAATGACTATTTCGTTGTTAACATCAAGCTCCCTGCTGGCTCTGCCCTCGATATCACAAAGAACGTTGCTAGTAATATAGAAAAAATAATAAATGAAATTCCTGAGCTTGATAATTATGTTACAAACCTTGGAACAAGCGCTTCTATCGGGATGACTGAAGGAGCAAGCTCTGGTGCTAGCTCAAACAACTCCCATCTAGCTTCAATCACAGTTAACTTAACTGACAAAGATAAAAGGAAAAAGAAAAGTTTTGACATATCTTCCGGAGTTCGAGAAGAAATAAAAGATATTAGAGAGGCTGAAGTGACTGTTGAGGAAATAGGAGCAGGACCTCCTACGGGTGCACCGATTGAAGTCCGTATTTCCGGTAATAAATTCAAGGAACTAATCGCGCTTGGTGATGAAGTCAAGTCAGTTTTAAGCGGAATAGGCGGGACAATAAATGTTGTAGATAATGTTTCTGATTCAAGTGGAGATTTTGTATTTTCCATAGATAGACAAAAGGCAAGTTTTTACGGTCTAACAACAGTTGATGTTGCCAATGCGATGAGAAATGCAATTTTTGGAAAAGAAGCTTCTTTAATCACTATCGATTCAGAGGATGTTTATATCACTATAAAATATGCTGAAAATGATTTTAAAGATATTGAAGATTTGAAAAACATTTTAATATTTAACCAAAAAGGAGAATCAATAAGATTGAGCCAGGTTGCTGATGTTAGTCTTGAACCTTCTGTCTTAAGTATCAACCATTTGGATGGTGATCAAGTTGTAACCATAAATGCCTCTTTAGTTGAAGGGGGTGATTTACAAAAAATACTAACTGAATTTGATGAGAAGCAAAAAAATATAGAATTGCCTGAAGGATTCAGCATTAAAGTCGGAGGAGAAGTTGAAGACATTGAACAATCTTTTAGAGAAATATTTTATTCAATGATTTTGGCTGTCATTCTCATTGCCTTTATTTTAGTATTACAATTTAATTCCTTTAGACAACCATTAATTATTCTCCTTTCTTTACCGTTGGCAATAATTGGAGTAATTTTTGGTCTTCTTATTCTTGGTCTTCCCTTCTCATTCACAGCCTTTTTGGGAATTGTTGCCCTATCAGGGATTGTTGTTAATGATGCTATTGTTTTGATTGATAAAATTAATAAAAATATAAACCATGGGATGGAAATGATTCCTGCCATAATTGAAGGCGGGCAAGCAAGAATGCAACCAATACTTCTAACTACTCTAACTACAGTAGCTGGTGTTTTTCCTCTTATTTTTGCTTCTGAGCTTTGGATTGGTCTCAGCGTTGCTGTTATTTTTGGCCTCAGTTTTGGCTCACTTCTCACGCTAGTTGTTATACCAATTCTCTACCAAGGACTTACTGATAAGAAATAAATAGGGTACTCTATAGGGTACTCTATAGGGTACTCTATAGGGTACCCTATTTTAAAAAGATTTCTTTCAGTGAAGTCTCTTTTTGTTTATTTCATACCTAGATGCTATAATACAGTGAAATAATAATATGGTTTTTAAATTTATTTCATTCTTTGGAATTGCAATTATTATCTTAATAGTTAGCAATATTCCCATATATCTTGCTTTGGTTAAATTTTTTTCTATTGAGAAGAAGGCCAGCAAACATCTTTTATTCTATTCCTTGCCTCTTTTAGCGGTTTCTTTTATTTTGGCTAGTTTGTTAATCCACAAATATGACAATCTTTTTACCAAAACATTTTACTATATTAGCTCCCTCTGGATGGGAATGATGGTTAGTCTTTTGATATTTTCCATTTTGGGTTTTATAATATATTTCTCAGCCAGCATACTAAAAATTAATGTCAATCTAAGCTACTTGGCTTATTTAATAATATTTTTATCTTTTATATGGTTTGGTTTTTCTTATCTAAATGCCAGACATCCCGTGGTAAAAAATATTGAAGTTAAAATAAAAAATCTTCCTAGTACCTGGGAAGGGAAAACCATTGTACAATTATCCGATATTCATATTGGTATTATCCATGGAAAAAAATACATGGACTACATAGCCACCCTAGTAGATGAAATAAATCCTGACCTTGTTCTTATTACGGGTGATTTGTTTGATGGCGCTGGCGATGATATAGAGCATAGTATTCTACCCATAAATAAAGTGGTGCCAGAATATGGAATTTATTATATTACTGGAAACCATGAAACATATTTAGGGGTTGATAAATCACTCAATGCACTAAAAAATACTAAAATAATTCATCTTCCCTATAAGACAGTCAATCTTGATGGTCTTCAGTTAACAGGAGTCGATTATCCAGCGCCAGGGAAAGCAATTAGCCTTGATGATATTTTTGATAAAATTGATAAAAATGTCCCCAGCATTGTCATGACACATGAACCGATTAAAATTGATTACTTCAAAAATACAGGAACCAACCTTCAGCTAGCAGGGCATACTCACCATGGCCAAATGTTTCCTTTTAATTTCTTTACTAAAATTATCTATAGGGGATATGACTATGGTCTTTTTACTGACGGAGCTTATAATCTCTATACCACAAGTGGCGCTGGAACATGGGGTCCTCCCTTAAGGAGTTTCGGTCCCTCAGAAATTGTTGCAATTAAAGTTACAAAGGAATAATACTATCATACAAAAAAACATAGAACCTCTTCTGTGCCAGCAGAAATAATTCTATGTTTTTTCTTGCTATTTTTTTTCTAATATACAAAGACTTTCGAGAAAATTTTTAACTAATTTTAAATCTTTAACAATTTCTAATTCTTTTTCATTCAAATCATCAATATTTTTATCTAAACTTTTTACTGTTTCTTGGAACTTTTTATCCTTTTTCAATTTTTCAAACTCATCACCTACCCATAAACACCCAACAGTTTTATCAATTATTCCCCTATCAACATCGTCAACCAAAAAAGCCATTATTTTTAATTTTGTGAAGGATTTGTGATAATATCTGTCATTTCCCAATGAATCCTGAATGTCAGCCAAATAAATTAAATCCACTATATCACTCATCCTCGAACCAACCCTCATGGAAGAATATGCCCTTGAAACATTGTCAGAAAATGTGTGTCCTCCATGTCCATGATTTCCAGCAATCAGCGCCTCTTTCTTATAGCCCAGCAAAAAAAGAATATTATAAGACTCCTTCTCATGTGAATGCATAAGATCTTTCAGGGAGACATCGTGGTCAATATTGTAATCTTTTTTTAATCTTTTTAATTCCCCTTTACTTGCACCATATTTTATAGGGAAAACTTGTGCTGGCCTTATTTTTTTTTCTCCCAAAATTTCCAATATTCTATTTGAACTATCTGCATAAGCAATTTTATCTGCGAAATGAAAGATATTGTATTTTTTTAAATATTTTTTTGTAGTAAAGCAAAGTTTGTTTTTTTGTTTTTTCATTGCTTTATAAAAACGTTCTGCCCAGTCCTTGTCAGTTAAGTCGTTCCTTAAAATAAATTTGGGGATTGTCGTCTTGCCGACATCATGAAATAAACAAGCTCTATAAAAAATTTCAATATTACCGACTTCATCTTCTATTCCTTTTTTAATAATAGATCCATTCTCTAATGCATTTTCTATCTTATCCCTAGCTATCATAAATGCCCCCACGGAATGTTCATATGTCTGTTCATCAAAGAGACGAATCATGGTCAATATTTCCCAGTCTTTTTCATTCATCTTAATCGAAGAACTAAAGAAATCCCTGCATTTTTTACTAGTTATTATTTTCTCTTCTTGAAATTTTCCATTGTAGGGAAATTTTTTAAATATCTCATCAATTTCTTTGTATTTTTTTAAAACTAAAATCTCTGACTCATTAAAACCAGCCGTTCTTGAATTTATTTTACTCAAAGATATTTCCATATATCCATTCTATAACTTTTCTTTTAAAAAATCAAAAAAAAGTTCTCACAATAAGAACTTTTAATGAAAAACTTAGTTATTTTACCTAATATTTACAAACTCAGCCACCTTTCTATCTGGGATTTCTTGATTTAACCAGACGCTTATCATGGAGCTAGATTTAAGATCGCCTAGACTTGCTTCCATTTTTTCTCTATCTTCTCCTTCTTCTGAAAATTTAGTCATTGCTATTCCAACAGGGACTGTAATGGTTTCTTGGTCAGTGCTTCGTTCTAGTAGTTTTTCCAATCTATCTGAGTCACTAACCGTAGAATCTCTACCAGGTCCTCCTCCTTCACCACCACCGCCACCTGGAATGTTTGTTGTTGATGTTAAACCAACTGCTACTACATCTTTCTCGGTTGTTGTTTCTGTGGTATTTTCTCCTGCTTGTTTTTCAACGATAGCAATTGTAACTAAATTACCAGTTATTGATTTAATAACACCGTCAATTTCTGCTGTTCTTTCTGGTTGTCCAAAATTTTCCAAAATAGTTCCATCGCTATCAATAACACTTCCTGCTTCTGTTGAAGTAGAAGAAGAGCAAGCCGAAAACACAAACAACAGTAGAAATAATGAAAATAATATTTTTTTATTTGGCATATATTTTAGTTACAAGTTAAAAGAAATTTTAAACAATACTATTTTACCTTTTAACTTTATACTTTTATCTTTTAACTGACCCTTATTCACTTCTAAGCGCGTCCACAGGATCAAGTCGGCTCGCCTTTAAAGCAGGATAAAAACCAAAAGTTATTCCGACAAGTGCTGAAAATGAAAAACCAAGAATTGGTCCTGTAACAGAGGCAGACATTGCTAGGATGTTTAGATTTGAAATAATTGGCACAGCGGTTTGTCCTATAATAACACCGATTAGTCCTCCAAAAGTAGAGAGAATAACTGACTCCATTAAGAATTGTCCTAAAATATCTATTTGTTTCCCTCCAATTGCTTTTGCTATTCCAATCTCTTTTGTACGCTCAGCAACAGTTACAAACATAACATTCATAATACCAATACCAGAAACAAGCAAGGTAATAGCTGCCACAAGAGTTAGAATTGTCGACATTAAACTTGCTGAATCTTGAGCTGCTCCGACCATAGAACCGGCATCCATTATACGAAAATCATCATCCTGAGAAGATCGCAGTCCATGCTCTTCCCTTAATATTTCTGTTGCCTCTTCAGTGGCCAGGGTAACATTTTCCACTGAATCAGCTTCTAATGTTAACATGATCTGTCCTCCGCTTCCCAAAATACTTGAGAGAGCTATTTTATAAGGAATGTAAATTGCTTCGTCTTTGCTTAATCTCCCAAGAGTGCTCCCTGTTTCTTTCAAGACACCGATAACTTCCATCTTTTTTTGATTTACAGTCATCTCAGCACCAATAGCATTTTCTCCTTCTTCAAAAAAATTATCATACAAATCACTACCCAAAATAATATACTTTTCTTTTTCTTCTTCTTCAGTAAAAAAACGTCCGCTACTTAATTCTAAATTCGATATTCCAAAGAAGTCAGCATCAACCCCGATAATAGAGTATGAGCTATCAATAGAATTGTAACTAATTGATCCATTGGACTGAATCATCCCTGTTGCCTCTCCGATATAGACAGAGCCTTCTTTTAAGGCATCTACATCATCGATACTTAATTTTGTGCTAGCAGTAGCACCTCTTCCACCCACACCCATTACCATAACAGATTTTGCGCTAAGACCTGCAAACTGATCATCAACCGCTTGCTTTGCGCCTTCACCAATTGCGAAAACTGCAATAACGGTTGAGACTCCAATAATTATTCCTAGCATTGAAAGGAAACTTCTGGTTTTATTGGCGAGCAATGATTCGAATGCCATTTTTAATATTTCAAATTTCATATGCTTAGTAAGTAGATTTTAATTTATAATTATTATCGACAACCTTCCCATCTCGAAGATAGATTATCCTATCAGCATATTTAGCAACCTCTGCGGTATGGGTAACCATAACAACAGTTTTTCCTCTTTCTTTGAACTTCTTAAAAATATCCATAATTTCAATACCAGAGCTAGAATCAAGCGCTCCCGTTGGTTCATCAGCCAGTATTATCTCTGGATCATTTATCAAGGCCCTTGATATAGCAACCCTCTGCTGTTGTCCGCCTGAAAGTTCAGTTGGCTTATGTTGAATTCTTTCTCCTAAACCAACATTTTCCAAAAGCTCCTTAGCTTTTTGCATTCTTTCCGCTTTTTCCATTCCCGCGTATAGAGCAGGGAGAGCGACATTCTTTAAAGCACTTGACCTAGTGAGTAGGTTAAATTGTTGGAAAATAAATCCCATTTTTTTGTTACGAATAAAAGCTAAGGTATAATCATCTCTAACTTCTCCTATATTTTCACCATCCAAATAATATTCGCCATCAGACAGGGGGTGTAAACAACCAATAATATTCAGGAGTGTGGTTTTCCCGCCACCTGACTCACCCATCAAGGCTACAAACTCTCCAGCTTTTATTTCAAGATCTATCCCTTTTAAGACAGGAATTTCTTCTTCATTACTAAGAAAATATGATTTATGAACATTTTTTAATTGTATTGCTATTTTTTCTTTCATATTTCTTTAATATATTATCTTATCTCCGCTATTTAGACCGCTAATGACTTCAACCTTATCTCCATCGGTAAATCCAGTTACAACAGCTTGCCACTCTTCACTTTCCATCTGAACAGAAGGTTTTCCTCCTACATTTCTAACTGAACTGACTGGGACCAATAAGACATCTTTGGTTTCAGATGTCACAAATTCTATAGTCGCTGTCATTCCTTCCCTAATTTGATTTTCACCCTTAGAGAATAAAACTCTAACCAGGTATGTTACTATCCCGTTATTGCTTGTTTCTGAAGTTAGGGAAATAAAACTAATTTCTCCTTCGAGTCTTAAATCATTTAGCGCATCAAAATTCGCATAAGTTTTTTGACCGACTTCGAGTGTTGAAATATCTGCTTCTTCTATATTTACCTCAATAAACAGTGTATTGTTGTTTATGATAGTAGCAACCGCCTTTTTATCTGCTGTAATAATAATATCACCAGCCCCGTAATTCATCTGAACTACTTGCCCATCAATTGGTGAAGTTAAAATAGATTTATCTAATTCATATTGTGCTTTTTCGAGAGATATTGAAGAACTTGTTAGTCTTGACCTAGCTGATGCCAATTCAGCCTCTGTTAATGGAGCAACCAAATCATCGTAATCTCTTTTTGCCTGATCTAGGGAAATTTCCCTGCTAACTAAACTGGTCTCTGCATTTCTAATATCTCTTTCGCCATCAGCTTTAGTGTTAGTCAAATCTCTCAAAGTATCATTATAGTCAGACGAATAGTCATTTAAATTATCCTTTATATCATCGACACTTCTAATTTTTGAATTAATACTTGTTATTTTTGTATTTATATTTGTTCTATTTGAGGTAATTAGTGATATTAATGACTCTAACTGATTTTGAGAAAAATCAACACTGGTAACAGATGCATTGAGCATTATTTTCATATCATATAAATGCTTTTCAAATTCTTCTAATGCCAAGACTGTTTGGTCAGCTGCATTGTCTATCTCATTATAATCACTTCTAATATTAACTGGGAGCACAAGGGAATTTAATTCTATGCTTGCTGATTTTGAAGTGAGGTAACTAGTCTTTGCTTTCCCTAGAGAGACTGTATCTTTTGCCCCTAGATTATTTTCATAATCATCGTTCAAACTTTTTTGATCAACACCTAAGATTTCATCTGAATCTGTTAACATGCTATCCAGTGAAATGTTTATTGCTTTTATCATATCGACTAAACTCTCATAAGAATCTCTAACATCTTCACTCTCATTAATATTTGAATTATCGTCTAATCTTTCTTTTGCATCATCTACTTTTTGCTGAGCTGTGTAAATACTGTCTTCCGTATTTTGCTTAATATTTTCCAAACTAATTCTAGATTGTTCCAAGGAAATTTCAGCATTAGTTATTTTATCTTGTGCACTTGAAATTTGTTCTTTTGTTGCACCATCCATGGTTTCATTATAGTCGGCAAGGGAAGATTGGTATGAACTCCAAGCACTTCTCAAACTAAAATCAAGACTTTCTGTTTTTACAGAGGCAATTTTATCTCCCTTGGAGATCATGTCGCCTTCTTTGATAAAAACCTCGTCTACTTCCAAGTTGTCCCCTGAGACAGAAAAACTAAGTTCTACACCATCTTTTGCCACAACCTGACCATCTGATTCGATTGAGACTGTTATGTCCCCTTGTTTTACGGTCCAATCTTTCTTCACTACTTCTTGTGTTTCTGAAGATGAGCCACCCTTGGGATAAAAATAATATCCACCTCCAATAATAATCAAAACAACAAACCCATAAATAACTTTTTTATTCCTCCAAAAACCAAACACTCCGCTTTGCTTTGCTTTGCTACTTTCTTCAATAATTGATGTCATATTTTTTTTATCTAGTTATTAATACAAACTCAGCGATGTTTCTGTCATTAACATCTTCATTTAACCATATTTGTATCATTTTATCATTTTTAATATCTGCAATGTTCGCTTCTATCATCTCTGCTTTAATCTCACTTGATTCTGGAGCAAGCATTTGAATCCCAACTGGAACCAATATTTTTTCTTCACCACTTGATCTGCTTTTCATCATTTCTATCATTGCGTCCTCATCTCTATCTCCTCCTCCTGAACCACCTCTTATTCCTCCACCCATTCCTGGTATTCTTCCTCCTGTTATCCCTCCAAAAGACGCTGCCCTCTCTTCTCCATTATCATCCCCTGTTCTTTGAAATTCTCCCTCTTCTCCTTCTTGTGGTCTTTCAATTTTTAGTATTGTAACCTCGTTCCCAACTACTGACTTAACTAATCCTCTTAAATCAGCTGGTCTATCTGGTTGCCCAAAATCAGGTCTACTCATATCACCTCTGCGAACTTGATCGCCTGATGAATCTACCGTTTTATCTGTGCACCCGGAAAGTAAAATGCTTCCAGACAACAAAAATATTGAAAGAAAAATTATTTTTTTCATAGTTTTATTTTTTTTAAAATCAAGAGAAGCGCCAGTTGACGCCTCTTCTGATTTCAAATTAGTTATTTAAATTAACTCTCCCTTGCCATTTTCCACCCATTCTTCCTTCTCTATCCATTCCACCTCTCTCAAGGCCCAATTCTTCGTGAATAATATTAGCTTCTTCAAAATTTCCATCTTTGATCAGAGTGTGAGCTTCAATTAGCTTTTGAAAGTCTGCTTCATTCTCAATCACTTCTGACATCCTGGTGTCACCAACAGCTTCTTTCCAGGCATCATAATCAGCTGATTCGATAGCCTCGATTCCAACATTATGGGAACCGTTTCTTCCTTCATCTCCTTCCCTCATCCCATGAGAGCCCATCATACCGCCCATTCTTTCTCCACCTCTCTCAGGAAGGCCCAGCTCCTCTCTCATTAATTTAGCAGCCTCAACATCACCTGATTGGATTAAATTGTGCATCTGACTAAATTGATCAAAATTTTCTTCTGTAATAATATCTGTGATTCTTACTTTTGAATCTTCAATGTTTTTCCAAGACTCATAATCACCTTCTTCAACTGCCTGTTTCATGGCATCGCGCTGAACTTGATCTAAGCCGAATCCTCCGAAACTAGCACCTGCATAAGCTGTTACTCCGAATGTTGCGATAATGGCTGATAGGGCGATAATATTTTTTAATGATTTTTTACTTTTTTCCATAAGTTTATAATTATATTACTTATTATTTTTCAATGCTAGCTTGTCCGGGCCCGAACATTAAGTAATACGCAATAAATAATATTTTTTTTCAAATTAAAATACCTTATTTTATGAGTTATTTTAATATTTATTTATTCTAAATCAAAGCTATCAAAGTCTTCCCTAAGTTCAGGCATTTCTTTTAATAGCTGATCAATCTCATTTTTATTTCTTCTCATGTGGTCTTCGAACATTCCTTTCATTTCTGGATTTTCTTCTAAAAGAAAAGGTATTCTTTTCATTCTTTCCCTTAATACATCTGGATTTTCCTCAAAAGCCCTTCTCATTTCTTGCATGTTTCTATCAGCTGATCCTCTTCCCGGCCCCATTGGCTTAATATGGTCTGCTTTAAAACTATCTTGACCAATCATCTTCCCTAAAATATTTATTTGCATATCTTCCTTTACTCCAAAAATTGGGTGGACTAATGTCTCTTCATAGAATACAATCCATTCAGTATTATCTATATCTCTTAGAAAAAACTCTGATTCAGAATTAACTGAAATAATTTTTCCAGACAATAGTCCTTTTTCAGGATTATTCCATCTTTTCATATTTGGATTTATAAATTGTCTATAAAATGGGGCCTGTCTACCCAGAACATCATCTATTGCCTGACCCATTCCAAGATTATAAAATAACCCTCCCAAAAGAAAACTGACAAAGATACTTCCAACCACAACCACGGGCAAACGATAACGATACCCTTTGTTTGTGTGCTTTATGTAGTAATCAGCGATAAAAACAAATAGCCCTAAAAATACTAACCAAAAATATGGAAGTGTTAAGAAAATAAATTGCAAAAAACTATCACTTACATACGAATATTCTCCCCAGCCATTATGACGCATCATATAAATAACGACTGACAAGGCTAAACCTCCAACAAGCAAAGAAATAATCCCGGCTCCCCAAACGACATAATTACGCAAAAGGAAAGTCCATTTAGCTTTTCGCTCAATTTTTTTCTCTTTTATTTTGGCGAGCACTCGCTCGCTTAAAGTTTTTTCGTCCATATATTTAAAATTTTATTTCTTGTTTCTCAATTTCCTCTGCCATTTTCTTTTTTGCCCTATTTATTAATGTTGCAACTGTACCCATCGGCTTTTTTATAATATCTGATATTTCCTTATAATCGCGTTCTTCAAGAAACTTTAGAATAAGCACCTCTCTATATTTTTGATCAATGTTGTTTAAAATTTCTGAAAGTTTTTCTTTATTAATTTTGGCATCCACCTCACTGCTGATATCTAGTTCTGATGATATATTATTAAGCTCATCTTCTGTTATTTCGAGAATTGATCCTTCTGGTCTTGATTTATATTTTCTAAATTTTGAAATAACATGATTATGGGTAATCCTATATATCCAAGACGAGAATTTCAAAGATTTATCAAAATCATTAATATTTTGATAGACCTTAATAAAAACTTCTTGTAAAACATCTTCTACCTCTTCTAAACTGAAATTAGAGATTCTTCTAATGTATCGCATTAGTGGAGTCTCATATTTTTTCATAATACACAAAAAATAGCTCTGGTTTTCAGCCGTCAAAAGAGCTAATTCCTCATCTGATTTTTCCAAACAATCTTGTTCGTTCATATGCCTGTATTATACACTATGTAATACGCAAAAAAAGAAAATTTCTTTCATTCTAGCTATTTCTGTGATTTATCAAAAATTTTTCCCTAATTTTTTTGTAAAATTTAAATAATATTAATACTATAAACACAATAGCAATTGATTGAAAAACAATTGGTATTTTTGAAAAGTAGGCAAAAAACAAAACAAAAGGAATTAAACCGATGACCGTAGCGAGTAGATATGTTTGAATACTCATTTTTGAGAACAATCCAAGAGCATAGCTGAGTACATCAACAGGCAAAATAAAACGAAGAAAGACCACAGTCCAGAATATATTCTTTTTTGGCAACATTTCCTCCCAGCTTTCAATTTTTTGAATGTCAACAAACTTCCCTACTATTTTTTTCCCATATCTTCTGGATAAATAAAAAACTAAAAATGAACCAGCTGTCCACCCAAGCATTGTAAGTATTGCCGCCTGAATTGGGCCCCAAAGAACCACTGCGAAAGGAAGAAGAGGAAGAGTTGAAATTGGCGCCACTAAAACTGCAAGGAGAGTAATTACTATATAGATAATCTTACCATACCAATTTTCCAAGATTTCTACCTCAGCTATTGTCTCATAAAAATCCCTGGCCAAAAAAGATGCTAAAACAAACAAGAATACTATCAATGTGAATACTAAAATTTCTTTTACTTTTCTGTTCATATTAGCATTATATTTAACGTAGATTAGTATTATATTAATAATAATTCAATTTGCCTATTTCTCCAATAAAAAACGCCCCACCATCGGCGCTATTCAAGAATTGGTCTGTATATAATAATGAGAACTGACAAAATCAGATATGCAAGAATTTTTGTTATATATGTAAACATATTAAACAAAAAATAAGCAATTTACCCCTTTATTCTATTCTCTTGCCCACGGGCAGGAGAAACACGAATAACCAATAATAAAGTTTTGATCCAAAACTTGAGTAGCCAGGTGAAGCATTTTCAGATAAGAAGACTTTTCTTCTTATATTTGTATTATATCACAAATAAGATTAAAGATAAATTATATTTTATTGCCCGGTATTTCCTTGCTTTTAATGATATTTCTATAAATAATATACGAAAAGAGAGTTAGATAGTAAAAAACGAAATAATAATTTGATATATCTTTTAATTCAAAACTAGAAAATGGGATATTTAAAAAGAAGTCGACCGTAAGTAATATATAACTTATTAAAAATTTAACTGGTAAAAATAAATAAAATCCCTGAACAGGAAAAATTAGTGACAAGATAAAAGCACTTACGACTCCGACTAGTATAAAAGGAAGGGTCCAGACTACAAAAAGGTTAACCAATGGAGAGACAAGAGACAAAACACCAAAGTTTTTGATAATTAGAGGTAGGATAAAGATTTGAGCTGAAATCGAAACTATAATTATATCTCTTGAGTATTTTAAAAATTTATTATTGACTGCCTTGAAATTGGAGCTAATTATTGGATAGAAATATACTATCCCAAGAAGAGCTGAAAAGGAAAAAATAAAACCCAAATCATAACGAATGAGCATTGGGTTTATTAAAACTAACATACTTGCGGCGAGGACTATTGAGTTATATATTTTATTTAATCTCCCAATCTTGAAAGCATACAGTATCAAAATTCCCATAAAACTTGCTCTCAAGGCTGAAGCGGGGAAACCAATTAAAATATTATAAAAAACCAGAAAAGATATTATTAAATAAAAAGAAATATTTCTGCTAAATCCAAAAAAGAAAAACAAAAGTCCAAGCCCTATAATAAAAACTCCTATATGCATCCCAGAAATTGCAATAATATGGCTTAAGCCAGCTTTTGAAAATTTAAGTTGGATTTCATCGCTTAGAAACTTTTTATCTCCCAAAATCATTGCATTCACTATTTGGGAGCTTGGTTCTCCTAGATTTTGATTTATAGATTTTTTAAAATTGTTCTTTATTTTGTAAATTTGCGAAAGAATTTTTATGCCATTATTATTAGATAATGTTTCAATTTTAGGATAATAGCAAACTGAGAATATATTTTTCATTGCTAAATACTTGTCATAAGAAAAATCTTCAATCGGTTCTGGTGTATTTAATTTACAATCTAGGGTCAATTTGTCACCATAAGAAAGCTTGGGGTACATATCTGCAAAAACAAGTAAATTCCCAAAATATCTTTTCTTCCCCGTCTTATCGACCTCTAAAACAAACTGCTGATTTTTTTGAGAAATTTCTGGATTATTTTTTATCATTCCCTCAACTGCTTGCTTTGTTCCATTTAAGCTGGCAATTTCATTCTTGCTCGAGCTGTGAATTGAAAAACTATATCGCCAAACACCTAGAAATAAAAAAAGAATCATAAACAGGATGATTCGTAATGTTTTCTTCTCCCAAAAGAATATTAAGAATAGAAAAGATATAATAAAAAAAGAGAAAAAAATAATATCTTTTCCTCTTAAAAAATTATCAAAAAAACTAGATATAAATATAGTAGATAGAAAAACAATTTGAAAAATTATAAATTGTTTTGATTTAGATAAAATTATATTTTTATTTTTTATTTCTATCTTTCAAATCTCTCAAATAGGCTTCCATAAAATTCTCCAAATCTCCATCTAGAACTTTTTCTATATGTTGTGTTTCTTCGTTTGTTCTATGGTCTTTGACCATTTTATAGGGCTGCATGACATATGACCTGATTTGCTTTCCCCATTCAGCTTTTTTGATATCTCCCTTCAATTCTGATTCTTCTTCAGCTCTTTCTTCAACTTTCCTTTGTAATAATCTCGCCTGCAAAACCTTCATCGCTTTTTCTTTGTTTTGATGTTGAGACCTTTCACTTTGACAAATTACGGTAATGTTTGTTGGCAGATGGACTATTCTGACTGCTGAATCTGTAGTGTTTACACTTTGCCCCCCTGGACCAGAAGACCGGAAAACGTCAATTCTTAATTCGCTATCTTTAATATCTAACTCTTCTTCTGGGGGAAGTTCTGGCAAAACCTCTACAAGAGCAAACGAAGTATGCCTACTCGCATCGCCATCAAAAGGAGATATCCTCACTAAACGATGAACACCGGCCTCACCTTTCAAATAAGCGAATGCCCAGCGCCCCGTGATATGAATTGAAGAGTTCTTAATCCCGGCTTCATTCCCCACGTTTCTATCAATTATTTCAGCCTTCCAGCCCATTTTCTCTGCAAAGCGAAGATACATACGCTCTATAATTTGCGCCCAGTCCTGAGCATCAACTCCACCGGTTCCGGCGTGAATTGAAATAATGGCAGAATTTTTATCAAATTTTCCTGAGAATAAAACAAAAAATTCAAGCTTTTTATATCGCTTTGTCAATTCATCAAAGTTCTTTCTAACTTCAGTATCCATCGAATTGTCCTCCTCTTTGCCTGCTACAGCCACCAATTCCTCAAGTTCTCTTGTCTCGTTCAGTAGGGCTCTCCAAACTAAATTTTCACTATCAAGATCTTCTAATTTCTTTGAAACAATAACAGCATTCTCTTGGTTGTTCCAAAAATCAGGCTTACTAACCTCTATTTTTAAGTGTGTCACTTCTGATTCTTGCCTCTCAATATCAAGTAACTTAAAAGTATTTAGGATTTCTTCGCGCAAATCTTCAATTTTTTTAAGTAAATTTTCCATATTAGTCTATATATATGTCTATACTTGTGTATAGACATTCATTTGAGATTACTTTTATTGCCTTCTTTCTCATATAAGGAAAGAAAGTATTTTATCAATACTTTCTTAATCTTAAGATATTTTATCCAAACTGTCCATTTCTTATTTTATAAACTTCAGCAAATCAGGAGAAAGACTTTCAATATTTGGAACATTGTTTACGCCTGAACTCACATTAAGAATTGTTTTATACTGATCTAAAACCTGGCCAAGAAGCGGTGGTAGATAAATAATACTTAGGATGATTGGAATAATAATTATAAACAGCTTGAAAAAACTAAAAATTCTTGACCAAAAAATATATTTTTTAACATAAATCGCAATCTCATGAATATCTTCTGACAATTTAATATTTTTTTTTATCAAATCTTTAAGTTCGTCATCTTTTTGATTATCTAATTGCACACTGTTTAACATAGATTTTTGCAATTTGAAACATCTCTTCCATTTCCTTGTCGGTAAAAGAAGAGGCGCCTTCAAATGTGTCGTTTACTAATTTAGTATCTGATTTAAAGGGCTGTAAGAACCATTTTTCGGCTCCTTTTATCATTTCGCCCATTAATTTTACTTCTTTTTTATTGTGAAGTTCAGGAACCAAAGTTGTTCTAAGCTCATATGGAAGTCCTGATTTCATTATAATTTTTATACTTTTTTTTAATTTTCCCATATCAGGGTCTACTCCGGTAACTAAATCGTAGTTTTTCTCTGAAGCTTTTATGTCCATGGCAATATAGTCAATCAACTTGTCTTCTATTAATGAAGCCATCATTTCTGGATTAGTTCCATTGGAATCTAGTTTAACTTTAAACTTTAATTTTTTAATTTTTTTAATAAAATCTGGCAAATCTTTATGGAGCGTTGGTTCTCCGCCAGTAACTACAACAGCATCAAGCTTACCAACTCTTTCTTTTAAGAAATCAAAAAGATCATCTTCATTCAAGGGATGATCTCTCTGATCTCCCTCAAGGGGAGATTTGTGGTCATATTTTGACTCACTAGCACTATTATCAGGCCAGACAAGCATAGGGTTGTAACAAAATTGGCATCTATAATTACATCCTTGGGTAAAAACTATACAAGAAAGGTGTTCTGGATAGTCTATTAAACTGAATTTTTCTAATCCGCCAATTATCATTTTTTGTTTTTGTTTCTTATCTTAATTAACAAGATTTTTCGTTCATCTTGTATTCTTTTCTATCAACATATTCCGCTTGTTTCCCTTTATTCCAATTATTTGTTGGCGTAATCCAACCTACTACTCTTGAGTAAACTGTGCATTCTTGTCTTTGAGTTTGTTTAGGGGACATATTTTTGTTTTTTTGTTGAGAAATTTATTTTAAATTAACTCAACAAAGCTCCTTATTTTATTATTATATAAATACTAAATTATTTTGCTTTTCTAGCTGCTACTTTAGTCTTGACTGCATCTTCAACCTCAATGCTATAACCATTCTCTTGATCACACTTTGGACAATATTTATGCTCTCCTGAGAGATAGCCGTGTACCGGACAAATTGAAAAAGTTGGTGTTATGGTAAAATATGGCAACTTGTGACTTTCTGCAATTTTTTTAACTAATTTTTTAACAGACTCTGGATTATCAATTTTCTCTCCAATGAACCCGTGTAATACTGTTCCTCCTGTATACTTGGTTTGTAAGTCATCTTGCAACTCCAGTGCTTCAAAGATATCATCTGTATAACCTACTGGCAAGTGACTTGAATTCGTATAGTAGGGATTAGCATTGTCATTATTAAAAGCTTCTTCGTTGGCTACTATTATATCTTTGAATGTTTCCTTGTCTTTCTTGGCAAATCTGTAGGTTGCGCCCTCAGCCGGTGAGGCTTCTAGATTGTAGAGATTATTGGTTTCATTTTGATAATCCATTAAAGTATCTCTCATAAAATCTAGCACCTCTAAAGCAAACTCTTTTCCTTCCTTGGTGGTTATGTTTTTTCCAAGAAAATTAATTAAAGATTCATTCATTCCATTTATTCCAATTGTATTGAAATGATTCTGCCAATAGGTATTAAATCTTTTTTTAATATCAGCGAGATAAAATTTTGAATACGGATACAAACCATCGTCTGTAAATCTTTCAATAATTTTTCTTTTTATTTCAAGGCTTTCCTTGGCTAAATCCATCAATCTTAACAGATTTTTTTTGTATTCTTTTTTATCTTTAGATATATATCCAATTCTTGCTAAGTTTATGGTTACAACACCAAGACTCCCGGTTAGAGGGTTCGCTCCAAATAAACCTCCTCCTCTTTTTCTTAATACTCTATTATCGAGCCTTAGTCTACAGCACATTGAACGGGCGTCGTCTCTATCCATATCAGAATTAATAAAATTTGAGAAATATGGAATACCATATTTTGCTGTCATCTCCCAAACTGGTTTTAACTCTTTTTTATCCCAATCAAAATTTTTATCAATATTGTATGTTGGTATTGGGAAGGCAAACACTTTTCCAGTAGCGTCTCCTGCTATCATCACCTCAGCATATGCTTGATTGAACATATCCATCTCTTTTTGGAAATCACTATAAGTTTCTTTCATTACCTCTCCTCCAATTATTACGTGTTCTTTCCCTGTTTGCTTTGATGGAGTAACATCGAGCGTAACATTTGTGAAAGGTGTTTGGAACCCGACTCTGGTTGGTACATTGATGTTAAACATGAATTCCTGCAAAGCCTGTTTCGTATCTTTATATGATAATTTATCGTATCTAATAAATGGAGCAAGGTATGTATCAAAATTAGCAAATGCCTGTGCTCCAGCTGCCTCTCCTTGCAATGTATACAAGAAATTAATAACTTGTCCAAGGGCTGATCTAAAATGTTTTGGTGGTTTACTCTGAACCTTCTCTCCAACTCCTCCGAACCCTTTTGTTAAAATATCTTTCAAATCCCATCCGCAACAATATGGAGCAAGCATTCCTAGGTCATGAATATGGAACTCCCCGTCAACATGAGCATTTCTAATTTCTGCAGGGTACAGTTTATTCAACCAATATTTAGCAGAAATTGCTGAAGCTAAATAATTGTTAAGTCCTTGAACTGAGAAACTCATATTGGAATTTTCTTTCAATCTCCAGTCGGATCTTCCAAGATAATCCTCCATCAACTTCGCTTCAGCCTGCTCATTGTTTATATCCCTCAACTGTCTGTGTTGATCTCTGTAGAGAATATAGGCTTTAGCTATTTTAATTTTCTTCTTTTTTATTAAAACCTCTTCCACCACATCCTGAATCTCTTCAACTGCTGGAATACTTCTCTCATGGAATCTTCTTATAACTTCTTTTAAAACATCTTCTGACAATTTTTTGGCAAGCTTCTTGTCAGCTTCTCCAATTGCTTCTGTTGACTTATAAATAGCTCTTTCAATCTTAGATTGATCAAACTTAACAATTTTACCCGATCTTTTAATAATTTGCTTGATCGGCTTTGCGGCGGTATTTTTTGGCATGGGGGTTTTTAATTAAAGAATTATTGGGGACTCAATCTAACAACTCTTTATTTCTTATTTTTATTATTTGTCTTTTTCTTAGCGAACAATTTATCTAATTCTGTTTTGAAGGTATCAACATCTTCAAATGCTTGATAAACGCTAGCAAATCTTATATAGGCGACTTGATCTACTTTCTTCAATTGATTCATTATAATCTGCCCTATCTCATCTGATTTTACTTCATTTTTTCTTAATTTCTGAATATCTCTCTCTATTAAGTGAATTAATTGTTTAAATTTGTCTTCATTTACTGGTCTTTTTTCTAATGATTTTTTAAGTCCTTTAATAATCTTCTCGCGACTATAGTTTTCTTTTTTGTCATCTCTCTTGAGAACTGTGAGATCTAGTATCTCTATTTCCTCAAAGGTAGAATATCGGAAATTACACTTCAAGCACTCCCTTCTTCTTCTGATAGACAGCCCATCGCTCGCCACTCTAGAATCTATTACTTTTGTATCTTGATGATAACAAACAGGACATATCATATTATTGGTTTACAAGCATGTTTCTTATAAAAAACCCCCTAAAAATGAGGCTTGGGGGGGCTTAAATAGATCTAAATCTGCTATCTGGACTTAATCTATATATAGTATACTTAGAGTTCTTTATACTACTACATATTGTGTTATATTTATATTATATCACAGCTGTTTCGACTGTCAATAATCACTATATTGCCTAATTTTAGAGGGTCAAATAAACAATAATTAAACTTCCAATAAAGTGGTTAGCAAATATACAAAAGTCCTTGTGGATAAGTGCATAACAAATAAAAAAACAGATTAAAATCTGTTTTTTAGACTATATTTTCAAAAATATTTACATCATCTTTTTCCGAATAAATGCTGGATGTATGGGTTATTCTCCGTTCTTGCTTCAAAATAATATTCTTTACTTATTCTATTGTGAATCTACTAATACTTTACCATAACGGTGGGATAATGCAGGGTATTCTGCCGTTTAATTTGTCATAATAAAAAATATATTATTGATATTCCAACACTTTTTCTGCCGGTGACAAACCACCGAGTTTTTTATGGGGCCAATAATTCCAAGCACTGGAAACGATTTGCCAATCTTTATTTATTTGCTCAATACCTTGGTCTTTCATAAAATTCGCCATCAACTTACGCATGCAATCCTGTCCGTCTTCATTATAAATCATTTCTTTTATTTCCTCCATGGTCAAAACACTATTAGTTCTTTTTATCAATTCAGCTAAATTCTCTTCCATTTCCCGCCGTCTTTCCAATATCTCTATGTTTGTTAATTTAGGTGACTCAAACCCTTTGCGCTTCGCACGCAAACCATTTAAAAAATCTTGATATATGCTTTTATAATAATCACTTCTAAATAGGACTTCAGTGATGAGTATATTCAAACTTTTATACACGCTAACTGGCAGACTACTGATATATTTATATTTTTTAAACCTTGCTTCAAAATTTCGATCAATCAAATCCTCTACATCCATCACAAAATTGCCAAAGCGTGTGATATTACTTTCAACAATTTTCTCAAACTCTTTACGTTCTAAGCCCTGACTACGAATAATTTCAAAGTCACGCTTCCGGTCCAATCTTAAATCATGAATCAAATATTCAGTCGCACAAATCACAGCTTGGCGTATTTTACCAGATGAATTTTGAATGTGCTTCAAAAAAAATTCTGCCCATTCTTCAAAATAGTCTTCGCCCACTCCGCCCCAAAGAGGCCATTTCAAAGTATTGATAAAATAGGCTTGATGGTCAATATCTTTGATTTGATCAAATGTCTTTATTTTCTCAAGAAACACTCTAAAAGCTAAACGCCCTTCCTTGCGGTTGGGAATATAAAAATCATGCCAAAACTTCTTGACCTGTTTTTGCGCAACTTTAACCTCGGCCGGTGTGCCGGTGGTGATAGTTTGGATTAAGTTTTTTAGATAAACTTTCATTGAAATTTTTTTATATCTAATAATGCACTGTACAAACAAGAACTGACCTCATTTTGATTTCAAAAAGAAAAAGTGGACCCCTCCAAAAAACCATACCTTTTATACCTTTGTTTATTAGGCATCGCCAGATTTTTTTGCGGGGCTTTTATAATTTCTTTGGTTCAATTTTTTGATTTGTTTTAACATCATTCAGAAATATTTTTGAACTATGGATATTTCCACTGTAATAATATGACAATGAATTTTCTTCAAAATTATAAACCATATTTTTTTTCAAAAACTGATCTAAAATTTCTCGCCCTTGTTTTTCAAGCAACTCTTTTTTGCCTTCTGGCAATTTGTCTGCGTCGTAAAATTCTTGTTTGAAACCTTGATATATTTTAGGAAATGCTTCAGCTAATTTTGAAAAAATCGGGACATGCATATCTTTCGCTTGTGCCTCATTTTGATTTTCAGAAAAAGCATAAAAACCAAACATATAGAAATAAACTAAAATCATTGCAGGAAAGTAGCCTTTGTAGTTTGGCATAAATCCGTCTTTTCCTTCGCCAAGTATTTTTTCTTTTAATTTTGCAACAAAAACACCATAGGCAACATTATTCTCAAATCCATTTTCTTGCATTTCCAAAAAATGATCATATAGCTGATGAACTTTTATTCTAAATATTTCCTCGTTTTCGATCTTATATTTACTTATGAAATTATAAAAAAGGTGATGTAAAAATGCTCCTGTATTTTTTCTCAATTCCTCACTTTTATCCTTCGTTCTTACACCCCATTCATAATACCACCCAAATCCTTCAATCTTGTCCAAAAGGATTTCAAGTTGTTTTTGATCAAAACATGATTCAAGGAAATCGGCGATTTCTTTGAAGAAAATACTAATCAATTCATCATTGAGTTCGTAATTTTTTTGATAGTCATCCTCTAAGCTAACGTGATTATTCTTTTGATATACCAGTTTGAAGTATCTAGTAACAAGAGTGATGTAATTCAACTGTCCGACGCTATCTAAACCATTAAATCTATATTCTCCAAATAGTACTCGCAATAACGATCCGTCTTTCTCTTTTATCATTATATCATCAAGACAAAACAGTGCATTTGGATAAATTTTTTGCCCTATAAGCATATTCAAAAATGACTCGCTATTTTCTAGAGACTTGGTCATAAGTCGCTTCAAGAAAAATTCTATGTGGTCTAAGTTATGCTTACTTGCTTTTTTCTTTTCTACATAAAAATCAACCGTGCGACCAAAAACAAAATAAGATTCAGAAAAATATTTAAGGAAAATATCACTGGCGAAATCATTTCTAAAAATATTCGCCAAATCTTTATTACTCAAAGATATATTAAGAAGATTTTCAAATAATTCTATACACCCCCGAATAGTTTGAGATTTATCCAAGTGTGAATTAGACAATGTGCCTGCCAAAACATCCTGCAAAATAAAAACTTGTTTTTTATTTAGTGTTTTAATTCCTTTTCAATATCAACAAGCTGAGTATAAAACTCATCTTTCTTGGCTTTGTTTGCTTTATGTAAATTTTTGTTTAACGATTTCTTTATCATAATTTTTACTTTATTAGATTACAATACTCTATATCTCATACTTCTCCCCGCCCCTGACCTTTCAATCTTTTTTATATCCAAAAAGCTTATTCCTCCATCTTCTTTAAAATCACCACGACCTGCTCATCGAAAATCTTTCGTCCGGAAAGCCGGAGCGACGCGCCCGTGCTTTCAATAAGAATAAGTGTTTTTCTTTATAGCATTTCCAAATAATTAGGATTTATACTCCCATCTGACAGATTAGATTTTATTATCTCCTTTTTCATAGCATTTTATTTTTCTTTATTAAAATCCACGAATGGCAAAACCACGGCCGGCACAAAATAAACCTCACCTTCTTTTTTCAAAACATCTTTAGTTACAATTAATTTCAATTCCACATTATCATATCGCTCCTCAAAATTCTTCATTATCATCGGCACGCTGACTTTATTTCGATATTTCACCTCACACAAAGTCAATTTATTATTCTTGTCCTCAATCACAAAATCAATTTCTGCTCCACCATTAGTGCGGTAGAAATGAATATACTCTTTGGCATATTGTGTTAGCAAGGTGTTGTAAGTAAAATTCTCCATTACCCCGCCTTGTTCATCGGTGCCAATATTAAATGAGCGCAAAAGATAATTGCGAATACCGATATCAAGAACATAAACTTTGGGCATCTTAGAAATCTCTGAACGGATATTCTTGAAATATGGCGTTACTAAGTCAATAATATAAGTGCCGGCTAAAATTTCTAAATATTTTTTCAAAGTATTAATTGAAACATTCGCCGTATTGGAAAGCTCGTGACTATTTACCAATTGACCGATTTGACCAGCCAATATCTTGATCAGATTATTAAAACCAGTTACATTTTCAACATTCAATTGATTGATAATGTCTTTGTCTATATAGGTCTTAATAATCGATTTCAAAACTTCTTCTTTTTCTACTACGCCCTGAGTGGTTAAAACTTCCGGATAACCGCCATAGGACAAGTACTGTCCTAAACCTAATTCCAGCTTTGATTTAAAAGTATTATAAAATACTTCAAGCTCGTCGAATTTATCAAATCCATATCTACTTGTGTCTATACTCTCATTAAAATCAAAATACTCCTTAAAATTTACTCGATCAACATTGAAATGAATCGCTCGACCAGTTAGATATTCTGAGTTCTTGTTTATCTCCAAGGCGCTTGAACCACTAACAATCAACTGGATTTTATCCTTGTGTTTGTCAAAGATATTTTTTAATAACATGCCAGCCTCATCCAATACTTGAAACTCATCAATCATCAAATAAATAAATTCATTGGGAAAATTGTGATATTGCTCCAAATACAGTTCTACGGTAGCCAAACTTTTCAACATTGGCGTGTTATCAATATCGTCGGCGAACAGATACGCAACCTTCTTGCCGTCAGCCTCTAAATCTTTTTTTATCTCTTTGAGCAAATAAGTCTTACCAACCTGTCTTGCTCCTTTGATAATTAAAATCTTTTCCTTGTCTAACCAAGGACTGATTTTCTCTAATATTTCTCTATTTATCATATATTTTTCATTTACACTAGAATTATATCATACTATTGATAAAAATACAATAGAAAACTATCAATCATGGTATAAAAAAACAGGGTTTTTACCCTATTTTTCTATATTTTGAGATATTTTAGCTAATATTACATCATTTTTTTCCGAATAAATGCTGGATGTATGGGTTATTCTCCGTTCTTGCTTCAAAATAATATTCTTTACTTATTCTATTGTAAATCTACTAATACTTTACCATAACGGTGGGGAAATGCAAGGCATTCTCCCACCAAACGATAAACTAAAAGTTCATGAGCCTTCCATGAATTTGCTTAAGTTCTGGATTTACGTAATGGGTATATATTTGAGTACTCCTCAAATCACTATGCCCCAAGAACATCTGCACAGCCCTCAAGTCAGCTCCCTGCTTTAACATGTGGGTGGCAAATGAATGTCTGAAACTGTGCGTAGAGATATCACCCCTAAGCCCGGCTAGTCTCACATATTTCTTAACCACCTCCTGAAGTGACCTTTTTCCAATTCTGCCTTTATTGAGTTCTGTCCATTCATTCCTTTTTCTGACAAATGTAAAAAGTGCCGGATAGTCATCGTCTCTAGTTTTAAGATATACATTAATCCAATACATTGCTCTCTTGTTAAGATACACTGTTCTGATCTTATCAAATTTACCCTGAACAATCACTTCTCCACAATCTATGTCTATATCCTTATTTAACTTAATAGTTTCCTCTAGTCTCATGCCTGTGGCAAAAAGTACTTCGAGTATTGCCCTATTTCTTTTACCTTCAACATTTTCGGTGTTAATTGTTGCAATCATTTTTTTAAACTCACCTTGAGTAAAAAATACCATTCTATCATCCGCCCTCACCCCTTTTGGCACCCTAGATGGATGCAATGTTTTTATACCTTTGAGATCCATGCATGTGAGAAAATTACGAATCACTTTCATTTTTTCTCCCACTGTCGACTTTTTTATTTTTTTGTTTTTCTGATAAGCATTGTCTGAATCAAGCAAATAGCTCTTATACTTCAAGACAAAATCAGTGTCAATTTCTTTTAAATTGATATCTCCAGTCCATTCAAAAAAATGTCTGAAGTGATGTTCATAGTTGAACACGGTTTTTTTAGAATAATCTTTTTCCAGTTCACACCATTTAAAAAAGATTAAGCCTGCTTCTGATAATTTCATAGATTTAAAAAATGCCTCGTGAATAGAGGCTTATAAGAATAAACTAAATGCTTTTTGCAGAACTGCAACTCGACCCTTCATTGTTTGTTGCAATTTTGTTTGGGGTCGGATATAACTACTGTTTACCAACTCCTGTACCTGCTCGATTGTTAAATGATGTTCGCCTCCGCAGTGAGTACACTGCCCTGCGTAGATTTTCCCGCCATAGCAATACCTGCCCACGGCTTTGTGGTTTGATTTATTCATCGCATCTGTTAGCTGAATAAGAAAATTATCAATAATTTAACTTATCCATGCTATAATTACTTTAACTCAAGCAAAGGACTGCATCTCCTTTATTTGAGCTAGAAAAGACGGGCTGTTAGCCGTCTTTTTGGTTAATAAATATATTAAAACACCCTAATGGGGGTGTATAATAACGTCGTGTCAGGATAAGTCAAGTTTAGAAAATAAAATTTTAATAAAGAAAAGATAAAGAAAAGATAAAATCTTGATTACCCCAATAAAGCCGAAAGGCCCTCCGGAGAGGGCCTTAAGAAAATCAAGACTATTCGATTTTAATCGCGTGTATATATACATTTTTTCAAGTTAACCTAATACCATACCACCATTTGCCATTTTTGTCAATCATAGTTTGCGAATATTCGCTAAAAATAAGCAATTATTAGCTTGGCTTGCTCCCATTAATGTGATAGGTTGTTGGTTGTTATGGATATACTTGAATCACGTGTAAAAATTATCACTCCTTTTAATGCGGTACAGACGGCCAAGAAGTTTATCATTGATCCGTACAAGGAACACTTCATCGTAATCTATTTATGCCCGTCTCGGAAAAATCCAAAGTGTGAACTGATCAGCCTCGGCACCTTAACCGCCTGTCTTGTACATCCTCGAGAAGTCTTCCATCCTGCTATCAAATACAAATCAACTGATATTATTGTCCTTCACAACCACCCTAGTGGAGATGTCTCCCCCTCTGAAGCTGATATTCAATTAACTGAGAGATTAAAAAATGCCGGGCAACTGCTCGGCATTAATGTTTTGGATCATGTGATATTTGAAAAAGGAGATCGGTTTTATTCGTTTTGTAATGAAAACCAAATATATAAAAAATATTTACAAAGAAAAACTAATTAAAACGCATTGCCTTATCACCATTATAGTCAATCTTAATCTGAGCATCGGTCAAAATATAATTATATAATCTTATCTCATCAATTTGTCCGTCAAAATACCCAGATCCAATTCGCCCTATTTCCATATCGCTCGCTGTTATGCCAGTATTTGTGGTTATCAAAATATGATTCCAGGAACCAGCTGTAACTGATCCGCCTGCCGTTGTATTTACATAAATAGACGGACTGGAAAAACCAAATGCGCTCACATTTCCAGACGATATTGTAACCGTATGCGTACCGCCATCAAAATCTATTATATCTTCAGTCGCACTATCTGGCTTTATCCAAAAACTGATAGTTTTCGTTATTACTCCTGTGTCTCCTATATCAGCATAATCATCTGTACCGTCAAAACTCAAACTTGACTCAAACTTTCCACTTAGTCCATTATACCAGGCACTTACCGCCGACAAAGTTGTGCAGGTGCCGGTAGCAGTTTGAGTTCCTCCTCCACCAACAATCAAACTACCATCATGAGCATTCCCTGAGTAATCGTAAACACTGTTGCCTTGACATTCGTTAAATTGCCAATATGCGCTTGCCTTCCCTCTATTATAATCCCAAGCTATCTGTGCCGGGGTGCGATCATAATCGTAAAAATAAATATGGTCAATAAAGCCTTTGAAATAATCGGAGCTAATCCTCCCAATATCAACCGCACTGGCATCGATACCTGTCCCAGTAGTAATAGTCACATAATGCCAATTAGTATCAGTTGTCGACGATACTACGCTGTCTAAATAAATCGACGGATTGACAAAATTATTTGCTGTCAACTTGCCTGACACCACTTCAATGTTTGCTGTTCCATTCAAGTCTAACACTTTCTCATTAGCACTGTTCGTTTTTAGCCAAAACGCTATTGTTTTAACTCCGTCATAAGCATTCCCCACAGAAACATAGTCATTGGCACCATCAAACTCTAGACAATTACCCAGTTTACATTTATATGCCCCCCACCACTTTGGAGAACTTGCCAAACTTACAAATACTCCGTCACTTCCCTGTCCACTCTTATCGAAAGTAGTTGTACCAACTTTTTCATCCAATTTTAATTCCAATACCGGTGGATCACAAACAGAGGTGTCACCGGGTACGCAATATTTCCGAGATTTAGAGTAGCTCGGAGTTTTACCATCCGCTTCAGTAGACACGCTTCCCATTATTACGGCTTTCCCTTGATTTAATTCTATTTTTATATTATCCGTCGTTAGGGCATAATCCCAAATTTTAACTTCATCTAACAAGCCGGAAAAATAATCATTGCCGACCCGACCAATATCAAAATCATTCACATCGATTTGCTCAGAACTCACAATAACAACATGATGCCAAGCAGTGTCAATGACGGAAGATTCAAATCCGTCAACATAAATTGTAGTGCTTGAAAATCCATTTGCCTGGATAGAACCTGAATTTAAAGTGACAGTATGCGTTCCATTATCAAAATCCATCACACTGTCCGTCAAAGCATTTGCCTTAATCCAAAAACCAAACGCTGTAGAGCTAGCTTGATTTATATCTCCCACATCAATCCAATCATCAGTTCCGTCGAATTCTACCGCACCATCCATTTTTCCATTTTGACTCCACATATCAACAGCCGATGTGTTGCTTCCGCTGGTCGAGGCAATCAACGATCCGTTTTTACCATTTAAACTAAAATCGTGACACAAGGAACCATAACCCTCATTAAAATTCCAATGTGCCACTGGAGCGCTCCCTTTAGTGCCGTTTAACATATAAGCACTATAAGAATATAAACCTATTGATTTTAATACTGGCGAGTAGCTATTGTCATTTACCAATGAAAATTTTAGCTTATAGTAAAAGTTTGTTTCGCCACCCCAATTCAGCCCAGACAGACTGACTGCCCGACCAGCTGTTATGTTGTCACCAAAAGATAAATCATCCCAAGACCAGGCTGTGCCATCTGACGAATACCAATTACTGCCATCACTGGAAAACTGTGCTTTGACACTCGCCCCATACGGCATGTACGAAATCGCATATCCAAACCACTCATAACCGGTTAGTGGATCGGTAGTGGACGCCAAAAAATCCGATGAAACAAGAACACCAGTCCAATTATAATCTGAGCCGGTGAGCGGTGGAGCATCCGTACCATCATAAACTACACGTGCCTCAGTAAGCTTTGGCTGAACGGCTGGATCAATCATCGCTTCCAGACGTATTTTATAATAAAAACTGGCACCGATCCAAGAAAGACCGGTCAAATCGATATTGTTGTCACCGTCACTCAAATCTGTCCAAGCGCCCTTTGTTCCACTGGCCGAATAAAAAGAAGATTTGTCCTGAGAAAAAGTAACCCGCGCCATTGATCCGGATGGCAAAGAAGTGGTAGCGTAAAAATTTGTAATCGAATTAACAGTAGCGCCTGATAACAAATTGTTAGATAAAATTATCCCCCATGAGCCATATCTGCTTGAAGTAGCGGTCGGTACATCTGTGCCGTCATAATTAACTCTTATTTCCCCCACTGTCGGAGTAGAGCTTGCGTCGGTCGTAGTGAGTTTTAATTTATAAAAAAGTAGCGCCCCAGTCCATGCTAGATCAGACATATCAATAATTGTTGTTCCGCTTGCAACATCTGTCCAAGCGCCTTTGGTACTTGAAGCGTTATAATACACAGTTTTATCTTGAGAAAAACTGATTGCCACGCTTGTTGAGGCTGGAATAGAAGCTGTAACATGAAAATTGTTAATATCACTTATGTCAGCTCCCGACAAAACATTATTTGACTTGAGTATTCCGCTTGCATAATAGCTTTCTGCCTTAGCTGAATTACAAGCAAAAACACCGACCAAAATTGTCAGGCTAAAAAAAACTCCTAAAAATGTAAATATTTTTAATTTATGCATTTATATAAACTTTCATTTTTTCAATTTTAAATAACTTATTTTTTTGTCCGAATTCAGAAAATTCTTAAACACACCCAAATGATTCTCAAAAATGTCTTTTTTAAGATTAAAGCAATACGAGTGGCTGAAATGTCCATAATATGAATTAATCTGGGACAAAATATCAACCAAATCTTCTTTTTCAACTCTCCTGTTATCTTTAAATATTTTATTTGCCTGATACAGCTTATTCTTTAAGCGCCGAACCACTTTTTGCCTGGATAATATTAAATTCGGCTTGATAAAATAACCGATAAAATCAATCCCTTTTTTTATAGATTGTATCTTGGTTTTATTCTTGTTAAGCGACATCCCCAAAGTCTTGCTTAAAAATATATCGATCTCTACTCGCCACTTTTTAAGCTGATCGCAGTTTTCGTGAAGCAGAATAAAATCATCTACATAACGGATATAATAACGACATTTTAATGTTCTTTTTACAAAATAATCCAATTCATTCAAATAAAGATTGGCAAAAAACTGTGATGAATAATTACCAATCGGCAAGCCCCTGAATTCATCTTGATGCAGTAGTGATTTATGCGGTGGTATTAAGCTAAATAAAGTTCGGTCACCCTTGGCATAATAATTATCTTTCGGTCGGTGGAATATAATCGTTTTAGCTAGCCACAACACATCTTCTTGCCATTTTTTACTCCGTTTATGTTTCATGATTAGCCTTTCGGCCAACTTGAATAAAATCCGCTGATCAATAGACATAAAAAACCCTCTGATATCCAACTGAGCGTAAAAAATTTCTTTCTTATGATTAACTGTAATCTGCCGAATAAAATCTCGTAATCTTTTGATTGCACGATGCGTGCCTTTTCCTGGACGACAGGCAAAGGAATCATGAATAAAAATCCGTTCTCCTTTATCTATAATTTCTCTGATTAGCAAGTGGTGGACGATTCTATCTCGAAAATCAGCTGCGAATATTTCCCTTGGTACTGGCCTGGTAACCACAAAGCAGATTGATCGTCCGGGTCGATAAACTCTAGCTTTCAATTCACTCAAAAGTAAATCAAGGTTTTTCTCATAATCCCACTCAAACTTTAAAGCATTGATCGTCTTTCTCTTAGTCTTCCGGCAATCAAGATAAGCTTGAAATAGCTTAGTATAGGTAAACATTTCATTCATATATCTGGTTGCTGATCGACTGAATTATTGCATGGATTTTGGATTTTTTCCGCCCATTTTAGCCAGCCTCCGATCATTTCACCGATCTCCTTTAAATAACAGCCGTGGAGATGAACGAATTGCTTTTGCGAAATTATATTCAACTCCTGCATCATACGCAAGCGTAGTTTTAGTTTGTCAAAACATGAACTCAGACAAAGTATTCTTTCATGTTTTTTTAAATTTTCAAGAACATTAATATCAAACACCAAATCCAAACACTGCCAACATAAAGTCAACGCGTCCTCGGCCAACGAATATTTGTATTGCTTTGGTGTATTTTGGAATATTTTGTATAGTATTTTTATCAATTGATATAACTTACGATACAAAGGTAATTTATTTTGATGAAACATGGAAATTTTGCTGGAAACCCGGCTTCCACAGATGAAACCAGGTTATCCATTTGAGCTAAAATTGATTACCCTCGGACACAACGCACTGAGTTGCTATTCGTCTTATTGTTGTTGTTCGTATTGCCGTCTGTGAAGTTCACGTTCCGGGCGTTCGTGTCAGAGTTCTCAGTACTAGACCAGTGGTTGCCCGTCCCAAAACATATATCCCTGCACTAATTAATTCTCCGCTAGTCTGATTCCATAATTTGCATGCAAATTCGGGTTAAAGACTGGCTGACTTACAATACTCCCCGTAAAAAAGGAGTGGCAGGAATCGTGGTAAATTTTAGCGCTCACTCCCGCAAAAGTCTTTTTATAAAAAAGCGCTTTTACGGCTCTGGCAAAATATCCAAATTTTTCAAATTACAAATTAAAAAAATTCCAAATTACCAAATATCCCAATTCTACCACCCTCGGACACAACGCACTGAGTAGCTAGTCGTCTTACCGTAGTAGTCCGTATAGCCGTCTGTGAAGACCACGAGCCGGGCGTACGTGTCAGAGGCCTCAGTACTAGACCAGTGGGCGCCCGTCCCAAAATTACCATTAAAACTAGCCTGATTAGCGTAAATACACTGCAATTCAGAAACAGTCGGCAATCGGCCACCGATATTCTTGCATGCCTGCCTAGCTGGATAATCTGTATAATTTATCGTATTATCCGCATCTAGATTATCTCCATCCTGTCCGCCATCTTGTAGACACTCAGGTAGATCACAAGCCGTATTGGCATTCTTCCATTGTTTTGTTCCGCTTATAGTTGTCGAGGCGACAACAATATACGCACCATCGCCGAAATCATTCTCGCAAACATCATCCGAAGCACAAATCCAAACAGCACTATCACATGTACGTACCGAAAGTTTAACCTCTCCGGCACCTGTATCAACATCTACCTGCCAAGTGTCAGATACCCGAGATGTATCAGTAAAACTGTCAATCAATTCGCCGGCCAAAGCTACAAAACTTTTACCCCAAATAAAAATCACGAGTGTTAAAAGCAATATGCCCACAATTGCAATTTTTGTTTTCTTGCTTGTAATAAAAAATTTTCTCAAAAAACCAACATCTGTATCTTTCTTGGCTTTATTCATATATTTTATACTTACTTCGCACTGAAAAAAATTAATTTTACAGTAAACAAAATTATATTATATATTTTTAATTATTTACTTATTTTATAATATTATTATACAACTATTTAATTTTTATTTCAAACCCTAGCAAATTCATAAACGGCCAACAGCGAAAGCAAAAGATGAAAATATCAAAAAAATTCTTCATAGGTTATTTGCTTTGTATTTGGCATATATTTAAATTATTTATAATTCTCCTGACTCAATCAATCGCTTCAATATATTAGGCTCTGACTTAAGATTGATTAATATAATTTTATCTTTAGCATTATGTTTAGCTAGAACATCCAGCTCAGCTTGCATTGTATAATCATCCAGCCAACGAAAGTCTTGACTATAATCAATTGCTTCGGTTTTAAGAGTATTCCAATCTGTAACTTTAATCTTATTAAGAGTGGATAAAGAAGACTCTGGTAATTTATCAGAAAGATGAAATTTAGCATTATTCTCTTGACCACGACAATGAGTCGTTAACCAAAAAACATTATGATGATTAGTTATATAATCCAAAAATTCCGCTACACATTCTGCGGGTTTCCCGTCTTTTGTAATTAATACTCCATCAATGTCTAAATATATATTCATTAATAATTATTTATATAATTCAATTCCGCCTCTGTGACTTGGAAAATTACCCGAATTGGAAAATGCCCACAAAAATGCATTAGACAAGATTTTCCCGTTTTTCTTGCCGGTAAACTGATAATCACATTCAGGTATAATTTTAAGTTGTTTTTTTTGTGGCTGAATTACTTTCATCAAAACAAAACTTAGCAATCTCTCCTGTGCCAATTTCATCATCCGCTCCAGCTACTAAATATATCTCTCTCGCATAATTTCGTAATCCCCTGACCACATTCTCCTTGTTTACACTATCGGCTGGTGCGACAAGTAAAACCTTTTTTAATTTATAAAATTCTTCCAATATAATTGCTATAGCACTTGCCCCAGCTGAAACACCAGCTAAGCTCACCTCTATTTCCTTGCTCCCAATGATAGTTTCTGCATACGGCAAATTAGTAGAGCAATATTTATTATCTATCCTTATTACTGTAGCGATATTCTTCGCCTGGAGCATGTTGGCCAATTTTGTATATTTACGATTATACCCCTCAATACTTCCATCAGCTCCTGGATAAAAAATAATAACTGATTTATTTTCTGGTTATGTGTATTAATAAACATACTTAATTGGCTATGCTTTACAATATAAAATTTCTTTATTCTCTAAATGCATCAAAAATTCCTCAATAGTTTTTGGCAAAATATCGAGATTATCTTTTTCTTTTACAAAATCAATCTGTCGCTCTGAATCTTTAAATATACTTGGTGCGATAAAGTAACACATTGATTCTCTGGCTGTTTTACTAAACTCTTCAAGATGTCTAGTTATCGGCCATATTTCCATCATAGTTTGAGATCGTCCCTCAGACATCGTAACTTCAATCAATATTCCATTGTCATCTTCATGACATTCAATATCTCCCTTATTGCCAACTCCACCAGCAGTAGATGTTGGTAGCCCTTCATCATCAGTCGGATAATTTGGAATAACTCTCACATCTGGAAATTTAGTCTTTACTGCAAGTGCTGATAAAAATTCTAATCTAACTGGGTTTGATAAATATTTCAAAATATCATCCTTGGACATTCTTTTTTGGGCAAGATTCATCATCTCCTCCTTTATCTGGTCCCAACTATAAATATTAACCCATTTGATTAATAACTCATCTCTTTCATCAATAGTTACAAGTTTGGCTTCAGCTAATATTAAATTATCATCTATCTCGGACATGTATTTAAAGTACTCTTCCCCTGAATCATATTTTTTATATTCAGAATAATTTTCTAGCACATAATCTACTTTCTTTTGTTCATTCTTATTAATATCAACAAAGCGACCACCGCCTCTCAATGAAATTAACCCCGTAAGCCTCATTTTTCTTATAAACTCATCAGGGTATTCTGACATTATTGATTTTGGTTTAAACTTTTTAAAATTACCTTCCATTATTTCATCAACACAAATCTCAACAATAACCTCCCAGCTAGGCTTATAACCATGTTCCTTTCTGATCCTCTTAATTAATTGATAAAGTTTTTCTGAATCGTTATCTTTCCAAAAAATAATCAGAGGGAGTTCTAATTTTGATATACCTGCATCATTACACTCTTCATCTCTATTCAATTTCGAAATTACTTCAAGTAACAAAACAAGCGGTACATTCTCATTGAGCACTCGCCTAAACGGACTATTGCTTTGGTATTTTACAAACGCATTCAAAAAAGCTTGTTGTTCAAATTCAGGATGTTCGCTATCAACTAACTTTAATCCTATTTCAGAAAATCTTATTTTTTCGCCACTCTTGTAATAAACAAAACCAAGCTCTTTGGCAAATTTAAACCATGTATCAAATCTTGAAGGCCACCCCTTGTTAAATCCAGCCTCTTTATGATTTTGAGGATTGTCTCTTAATACTCTTGAAACTTCCGTGTCGGTTAATGGATTTTTTTCTAAAATCTTATTTTTTACAGTTGTGGTTAAATTCATTGGTTTGTATAAACCAACTCTTATTATTTCTCCTGAAATTTTTTCAGCCAATTGATCGTCAAGAACTTGATTGTCATAATCTTTTAGCACTGCCAAAAACCACTTCAACCTTTCAGGGTTTCTCATGGTGGTTGTAAATAATAAAGGTTTATATTCCGAATTTCGTTTTGTCATACAATTAATAGTTAGTAACCAAGACCTCCTTTATATCTTTTTTACCATTATTATGGTAGCTAATATAATTACTTTTAATCTTATATACTTTATATTTTTTCATCCATTTAATCAAGTGTCCGTTAGTGCTTCCGTTATAATGTGTTACATTAGACAATGCAAACCTGATTTTTCTCTTATTTAATTCGTCAATTGTTTTTAGTAAATCTTTTTCTGATTCTTCATTCCATATCTTATTATACTCACTAAACGTAATTAAATATGGTGGGTCTAAATACACAAAATCATTTTCTGTAATTTTTTTACTGGCAAAAAATTTCCTAAAATCTTTTACGCTTATTATTGTTTTTCTCTCTTTAACAATATTGAAATAATTATTTAGGGCGTTCAATACATTTTTATTAAAATCAACGTTACCCACAGGTAAGTTGAATTTACCACCGCCATTAAACCTAAGCATTCTGTTAAATCCGTATATAAGCAATATGTATAAAATCAGCGGGTCATTTTTTATATTCTTATTAACACGTTTTTTTAATTCCTCATACCCCTCTTTATTATATTTTGCAAAATAGGTTTTTTTGAATTCTTGCCTAAGCAAAGCTGGTATTACGTCCTCTTTGTATGACCTAGATAGATTATATTTATAAATTATTTTTTCTACATCTTTAAAAAATTTATCTGGATTCTTAGAGCTTTCAATTAAAAATTTATGAATGCCCATTAAATTTTTGTCTATATCATTTAGATAGTATTTTTTAGCTTCAATATTTAAAAAAACAGTTCCGCCGCCAGTAAAGGGTTCATAAAAATTATCAATTTCTTTTGGAAAAAAATCAATCAACTGTTTCATTAACTTATATTTATCTCCCACATAAAAAAGTGGCGATCTTTTAATAGTTTTATTCATGTCAAACTTTGGTTACAAATAAATATTCTTTGTGATTATTGAAATTTGTATTACCAGCGTTAAAGTGTTTATGATTTTTTTCAAAAACTTTAGTTTTGCCTTTTTTAGTTAATATATCCTTAATTTCTTGAAGTGTAATTTTATTCTTTGATGAATTACTCTTTGGTTCGTAGGTGTTATTATATGAAACCACAAGATATTTTGCATCTATATCCCTTACTAAATCATCAAATCTATGCTTGGCACTAACTCTACAATAGTCGCTCATATTTTCAGGTTCCGGTTTAAGGGCCACTCCATGCAATTCTGGTTTATCCCATTTTGTAAGAGTTTCTAAAACATGATAAAAACGGCTATACTGTCTGGAATTATACGGTGGATCGATATAGGCCACATCTGCTCTTATTTTTTTAACCAATTCATTTGTATCTTCCCTGTAAATTGACACTTTATTTATTTCTATAGGATCAATGGGTCGCATAAAAAATGCATCTTCAACATTGTCTTTCTTAAAATAAGCATCATAATGGCCAACCGTATTAGCTATTTTGTCGATAGTATACAGCAATGAGGCAATAAGCATGTGATACTCTTTGCTCGTTAAGTTAGCTTTGTTCTCTTCAATATTTTCCCTGACTGCACCAATCACTTTTGCTGAATTCTGACTAAAATATTTTCCACCAAAATTCTCTGAAAAATAATTGTCTTCCAGATCATCCCCGCATATATTGTTATAGTCCTTGATTATATTATCAATTTTATTTTTATCCCATTTTCCGTTACCAAAAAATGCCTGATAAACTGCATAGTTTGAAAAAAGAAAATCATTTAAAATCACTTCTTTAAAATGTTTGGTTGCAACTGCAGATACAACGCCTGTACCTGCAAAAACGTCTGCGAATGAATCACCCTTGCACTCTTTTTCAAGTATAGAAAAAATCCATTCAATTAATTTATACTTACTACCAATATATCTTCTGTTTTGCAACTGGAGATGATTTTTTTTAATTTGAGGGGTATAAAAATAAGTTTCTTGAATTTTTTCCGCGCTAACTTCATAAGATGGTTTTTCAGTTTCCATTGAATTAAACAATGTGCCCTGCACTCCATCAGAAACGTAATCCAAGTTTTTATCTTGGCCTTTTAATTTATCATAAAAACTATAACCTCCGTTATTCTTAGCTGTTATAATGAAATCGGTAACTGGTATTCCCATTAACTCTCCTGCTTGAGTGATCTTCTCAACTATTTTTATATCTTTTTCACTTGGCGTAGGATCACCTGAGGGGTGATTATGCACTAATATAATACTAGCTGAATTAAGCTCTACTGCTGGTTGAAATATTTCTCTGGGATGCAATAAACTTTTATCCAAAAGACCTATACTTATTACTTCTTTTTTAATCACTACATTTCGAGCATTCAAGTATAAACAAATTAAATATTCCTTTTTTTTATCTCTTAAATCTAAAGTTAAGGATAATGCATCGTTTGAGCTCTTAATTACAATTTCGTCACCGTTCTCTTCTTCATAATATCTCCTAACTAAAGAAATTGCAGATACTATCTGCAATGCTTTAGCTTGCCCGATTCCTGAGATAGTCAGCAAATCATCAACTTTAATATTTAAAAAATTCTTTCCAAATTTCTTGATTATTTGCTGGGATAAAACTTTAACATTTTTACCTTTTATTCCACTTCCAAGTAGTATAGCCAAAAGATCAGACTTTGAAAGAGCTTCTGGCCCCTTTTTTAAAAACTTTTCTCTTGGTCTGTCTATTTTTGGTATATTTTTTATTTTTGTCATTATACTTGAATATACTACATAAAAATCGCTAATTTACGATAATTAATTATATTTATATTTTACTATTTTTAGCATTTAAATACAAGTAGAAATATCAAAAATAGACCACAATTATCCCCAAAAGTCAAAAAGATAGGTCCAATCAAACCTATCTCAATAACTTCTTATAAAAAATTTATCAATTTTCAACAAAATTCTATTTCAAACTGCTTATTTTTAAAATATTCTATTATCCGTTTATCTTTCCCTCTACTACCTAAATTCCAACTTTTAATTATTTCGAGTGGTTGATTATTTTTGTAATCATAAATAGTAAATACTAATCGCTTATCGTTCTTCATGATAAACGCCCACTCTACTCTAACCTTGCTATCTCTCGACTCCCATTCTCCCTCCTTAGTACAATCATGTGGCTCACCAAATTTTTCTTTTAGTTCTTTAAAACTTGCGTGGACTGTGCCAATTCGACTTGTTCCAATAGTTGACTTCTTGGTTGCACTTTTAATTTTGAAATCTATTTTTAAGTTTTTCATATCCTTTCATGATAATTAAAATAATCTTTACACTTAACCCAGACAACTTAGCTACTTCTCCGACATTAAACATATTAGTTGCACCCGACAATCTAACATTTTCATAACAAATAAATTGTTCTTTGGTTATATTTTTCATATTGTGTTGGATGTTAACGTAATAAAAACCACATGGCAAGTCATTTATTCTCACCAATATTAAACGCTTTTCTTATAGCTTTTTGGCTAATTCCAATACTTCTCCTAATAATTTAATTAACTTCTCCTTGTCGCTACTCCCAACTTCAACAGTTTGCACCAAGCTACGAATAAAATTAATATCCATGTTTTTACCCGGGCAAGACTTGCTCGCAAAATCTCGATGAAAGATAATATTGTTTTTATTAATTTGATATTGCTGAACTAATTTCTTGAGCAAATCACGCAAAGCGAATACTTGTGTTGACGCTGGTTTTTCAATATCAAAATTTCCATCTAAACAAATATGAATACACTGCCCACTGTTCATATCTCCCTGATAGCATGCCACTGTCTTCTCTCCATCCTTACGAGCTTGTCTAATGCGACCATTCTTGGCAATTTCGTAGTTGTACCCCAAATAGTATCCTAGAGAGCTGACAAGCCCCCATCTCCCTTTGTGGACTCTGTTATTTGCCTCAAATTGATCAGAATTTTTGTTATATGACACAGCACTGTGATGTATCATAATATATTTTGGTTTTTCCATAATTATTTGCTTATTACCATATAAATAAAATTTAAAATATTCCCAATCCCAAGTAAACCAACAAACCATTTAAGGTTTTTAATTGTTGTTGCCACTTCAATTCTGAACTGGGTATTTTTCTTTACATTCCCATTGGTCTCGTCCAATCTCTTAATAATACCCTTGTGACCATTCGAATTGTCATGTTTTAAGTCCTTGATTTTATCAAGAATCAAATCCAGTTTATCCATATTACTTATTATCTAAAAACTTTTTGTAAAACCCTCTCAAGACAAATACTCCCACGCCAATCAAAAGCAAAACTGTACCTTGCCAAACATTGCTTTGAATGACTGCCACTCCAGTGCTGACAAATATTGTCGCCACTGATAATAATAATTCTTTTGTGTAATTCATACGATTATAAAATTAATAATTAAAACCACATCCAACTGACTTCGTTAAATGAGACATCGACTGTTTCACCTGTGTTCCTGCCCTTAAGTCTGACTACACCGACTAACTTCATTCCTCCACTTTCTTCGGCGTTATTTTTAATACATTTTACAAATGAAAACTTGTAAACATCATTCCCCTTGTCTTCAATATCCTTTATAACCATATCCTGCAAACTTTCGTTTTCTCCAGCCTCAACTAGGCTAATTATTCCTTGAACATCAATTCTTAATACCTCAGCCAAAGTTGTATAGCTATATTTCAAATCACTGCCCATTGTTAAAATATTACCCACAATATTATCAATAGTTTTTATTTCCAACTTTTCATTCTCTCTAATTAAAACATTGTCTCCAACCTCAAACTGTAATGCATCACTAATCTCCACATCTACCTGATCAGCATTTGCCAAACTGGCGAGATTTTTCTTTTCAACAATATTCTGCTCAACATAACAATTGACATTTATCGTTTCATTTTCTGTTTCAATATTTTTTATGAAATACCAGCCATATTTTGTCCGACCATCAGCTCCTGAAGAATAACCTGTGGCAAGTGTCGGTGAACTTGTGCCTGATATAGCCCCAGCCTCAATTCTTATTCGACCATTTCCTCCATTTCCGCCAGGGTAATAACCAAAATTTGATCCGTTATAACCTTGACCACCAATACCTCCTCTTGCATGAATTATATTTGCTCCCATGGTTGCACCTAATAAACAAACAATAAATATCGTACCACCAGCACCACCGCCTCCGCCTGCAGTTTTGTAGTTTGTTGTACTTCCATTGCTACCATTATTTCCGTCACAATCAACTTCACCGGCCATAACAAAGTTTTTACAACTTATTCTAATAATTCCTCCGCCAGTTGCCCCTGATCCTGAATTAGATAAAGCAGAACCACCACCGCCACCTCCTGATCCTTTGAGGTAAGCAATTGATTTATCATCAATCGCTGCATTATTGTATGGTATTCCACCAATCCCACGGTCGCTTGAATAATATGAATAACTACCACTTCCTCCATTACTGCCATACCCTCCACCTCCACCGCCAGCTGCGTTTGTACCTGATGCCACACCAGCACCTCCTCCTCCATGTCCAGTATTTTTTAATTGATAAACACTGCCCCCACCATTGCCTGCTCCACTTGATCCATAATTACCACCTCCGCCACCAGCATGTCCCCTGCCTTTCGCTGTTAACTTTCCACCTAGTTCAATCTCAAAAGCTCCTTGGCATTTAATCTCGAAATTTCCACTTACGGTAACAGTGTGGCCGTTTTGAATTAAAACACTGCTAAAATTCTTCTCACTAGACCATGTTACATTCCCTGAACTAACAAACACTCCATCACTTCCATCGCCTAAATTTGGTGCCAATGCTCTTGTGTATTTATTATTGCCAGTATCTAATACTCCCAAATATTTGCCAATCAAAGACCCTAAAGGATATGAATAAGCTAAATTAGCCGTCATTGTTAAAGTATTTACACTTATTGATTGAATAACTGCTGTTTCAAAAGTATCTTCACCGTCATAGACTATAATCATCTCACCAACACTAAATTGTGATCCATCACTTACTTGTGCATCAGCTTGTCCACTTAAAGCATCGACTGCTAAATTATCAAATAATTCATCTACAACTGAATTATCAATCAAATTATCCTGTTTTATTCCTATTAACTGTTTACTTGGCATATTTAAAAATATTACGTATAAAATTTTGCATTCATAGACATTGACGTTGCAATTATTCCACCTGAAGATGAAATTGAAAGAGTCGATCCACTCCAACTTAATGATACGCCACTGTTCGAATTACCTGATGAAGTATAAAGCTTTCCTTCTCTATGCACGGCTGACGTTGCACCCTCTTTTGCCAACACAACTTGTCCATAATGTTGTTCTGAATATCCACTTGGATACCAGCTAAAATTTACAATTACAAATCTTGCACTAGCTGGCACTGCAATACTTGAGCCACCCCCTGAGCTAATATAATCCCAATGACTTGCCTGATTTAGGTTTATAATATTTTGTGCCAAATTTCGGATAGCTTTCATTATTGCATTAATCTCAAATGCAAATAATTTATTTTGTTTTTGCTTGTTGTCTAAACTCATAGCTTCTATATTTTGCAATATTCTTTTTCTTGTCTTTCAAAAAATATGCTGGTTTATCTTTTTTATTAAAAACTTCTTTCTTGCCATTAAATTCAGCCTCGAATACATCACGCCTTAAACCTAAAACACTGACTATGTCATATGCCTCAAGCTTATCTTTAACATTTATTTTAATCTTTAAAATCATACGCTTATAAAAGTATATTTCTGACTAATAACTAAAACTGTGTTGCTATCTTTTGCCCAATTTAATCCTGTTAAATGCGACCATAATTTGCCGGTGTTGGGATTTCCATCACCGTCAATAGCATTTCCAAATTCCGTATAAGTGCCTGAGCATTCTGTTTCTGTAAAAAAAGCGGTTAATATAACAATATTGGAACTATCTGTTCCACTGGCCATGTCATTGCGATAATCCTCGGCTATGAGCTGTGTGTCATTTGATGATGCTGTACCAGATCCCGTGCCAAGTAAGGCTTTATTAATATGCCCAGTATAACTAATATCTCCCACTAGCCTTTTAATCAAAGCATTAAATCCATTATTACAAATCACATTAAATCTTCTTTGCTCCTGAACTACATCTCCCAAAATGTAATATTTTATTATTCCCGGAAAAGTTGATCTTAAACTAGATATAAATTTATTAAACAACCTATCTTTTTTACTTAATTTTGACTGGTTGTAAAATCTGGCGGTAATATCACCAACAGCATGTGCATTTTCTTTTGTGTGTTTTTTTGTTATCATATTTTTAACTTAATTCTCCCGTGTCTAAACAAAACTCTCTTTTTGAATCAGAGTGTCCTATTGGAACATACGGTGCCAAAACAAATATTGGTCTAACTCCTGCTCCAAATGGGTCTTTTTCAATTGACTCATCAACCTCAATCGCCTGATGATCAATTTCCTCTGATGCTAAACCTACTTCCTCATTAACTTGAGCCGTCTGATAATCAAGATAATATTTTTTTAAAACCGCATCAGCATTTAAAGAAACTTTTTTATTTTCACCCACTAATAAACTCTGTAAAAATGAAATCATTCCTAAAGTTTTAAGTGTGGCTAATTCAGCTGTCCATTCTCCCTCGGTAGCAGTAAACATTTTGAGGCTAACTCGCATAATCAAAAAGTTTTCATTTATACTTCTGCTAGTCAAATTGATACCTATAGTCTGCCCTGAACTTAAACCACTTACATACGTTCTAAATCCTCCCTCTCTGATTGTATTGGCATATGCTGACAGTTGAGCCTCGCCATATTGCTTTGCCTCATTTGCTGTCTTTATACTTTTGTCAATTTTTTTAAATTCAAATCTCCCATACTTTGAAATACTGGCATTGTCTTCAACCTGCGCCATAATCGGAATTAAATAATATCCGCTTACCTCTATCGAATCTCCACCAATTGGAGGATTAACAAATCTGACATATTTCTCGTTATAACTCCAAAGACAGTCATAATTTTCGTCATTATTTAAAAACTCAACTCCCACTGCCACCTCTACGCTATTCACTAAAACTGTTGGCTTTTTTGAAAACTTATAATCAGTGGCAAAACTTTTCTGATTCCCATCTCCATCATGAATTTTAGTTCTTTCATTATCTGAAGTAATTTCACCACCCTCAATTATTACTACATTTCTAAGTTGACTTAAATCATTCTCAATACTTAAACTGTCTCGGATATAATTATTACCACCATCAGCAATATTAAATGGTGCTGGCTCATCATTTTTAGCAAAAAAATGAATATCATTGTCATAGTCTATATACCAGCTATAATTAAACAATTCACAAAGCTCACTTAAGCATTTGCTGACACTCAAATTATTAAATACAACCACCGTAACTTCTAAATTACAATTAACATTATTGTAAGTAATACTTGACCCAGCCAAATAATTGTCTACGATATATGAAATAATTTCATTGACTGTTTTATCTTCGAATCTATCAATAACCAAAATCCTGTCTAAATCCAAAGTATAGTCCTTGGTTTCAATTTCATAATAAACAACATCACCCTCGGCATAGTTTCCCACTCTAATAATCTTGCCAGCAAATATTTTTGTTAACCCGTCAAAAACTTCTACGGTGTCACTAATTTCTGGCTTATAGCTTTGCCCTTCAAAAACCTTAATTGTAAAATTGCATAAATTTGGCTGTTCGTTAATATTATCTTCAATCCCAAAGCTCTCCCAGTCAACTAAGTTCGTTTTTTCTTCATTGTTTATTTTTACTGCTATATTCATATCAACCTAATAGATTACTTGTCTTTAATTTTCTGATCATCAAGTCACCAATTCTCTCTGCTCCTTTTCTGTCCATTATTGTATTACCTGAAATATTTACATTAATAATATTCCCCCTGCCTCCCAGTCTATTATTTGGAATAATATTGCCATTATTCCCTGGGACAAATAACTCCGGGCCCTGCTCTCCCACTAAATATGCTTTACTTGGACTTACAAAACCTCCTGTCGCTCTAGCACCACCAAAACCCAAGGTATTGCCAATCGCATTTTTTGCACCCTGCACTATATTTAATCTCTTAATACTATTAATAAGCTTATCTATCCAGCCGACTACTTTCGATATTGAGGTAGTGGTTGCATCCCAAATTCCCTTAAACTTTTCAATACCTGTATTAGCCCCCTCAATAATTCTTGTTAATGTCTGAATTAATACAATTAAACTAACTTCCAGTATTTTGACCACGGCAATTAAAGCACCTAATAGTATTACTCCGATAACTTGGGCAAACACTTCTAAAAACGGCTTAAGCGGTTCTAGTGCCTCCCACAACTTTTGTAATTCAGGCAGTAAATTCTCCTTAAAAACTAATGCAATATTTTCCCATGATGTTCTAAATATTGTAAGCAAGCTTTTATACTTTGTTACAATATCAATTCCAGTTTTTACCATATCAACAAAACTTTTTGAAATATCAATAACTGTCTTAATAGTGGTCTTTAATGCCTCAAATGATTTTAATAATACTTGTCCGATTATGTCAGCTGTCTCTTTAAGTTGCGGATTGATTTCATTTTCTTCAGTAAAGGCCCATTCCCTAAAACTCTTGATTGATTTATAGACATACTCAATCATCGGCTTCATGGCATTATCAAGCATGTCTCCCAAAATAAGTTTTAAACTAACAATTCCGTCTTTTACCGAATTAGACATTTTATACCAACTACCCATTGCCTCGGTATATGATCCCTCCATTCTGGTTGCTTCGCCTATAATAGCGTTATACATTGCTTGTGTTTTTTGAGCATATGTTAATTCACTAGTTTTGATTCCCAGTTCACTTGAAACATCTTTATAAACTTTGATCAAATTCATCTCTATCCCATATTCACTTAATAGCTCTGGCCTAAGCTTAACAACAGCTTGCATCATCGCCTTGATTGCATCATTTGAATTTTTGTTTGAAGCGGCTGCAACATCTCTACCTCTGGCCACAATTTCCAATGCCTGCTTTTCACTCATGTTCGTCATGATCGCAGTCTTGGTTAATTCAATCGATGTCAACATGTCTTTATTTTCCATTCGAATACTTTTCACTAGTGCGTCAATTTGTTTTTTTGTCCAGTTATTATTTTCTCCTAATTTATATATAACTGCTTTAGATTGTCCCAATTGACCAGTTAAACTTATACTCTCCTTGATAAGCCCTGACAATCCACTAGCAAGTCTACTTACCGTGCCAACTATTGCTCCATAAGCTAAATTACCAACTGTAACCGCCTTGGCCATAGAACCAAAAGAGCCAGATGATTTATTAACCTCACCTGTCATGTCGCCCATTGCCTTGCCTACTTTTTTTATTTCAGAGCTGGCATTGTCAACGGCTTTTAATATAATTTGCAACTCCTTGTTATTTGCCATTTTGTTTTTTGTTTCTTTCGCTAATATAAATTAGCACCTCGTTTATAAACTCCCATCTCTGTGATTTAAACTCATGTTCAGTCCAGCCCAACTCGGCACAGAAGAAAGCCCTGATAGCCTTGAAGCTACTATCACCAAACCGCACGAATCTGGCTATCTCGTACCTTGCGGATTGGCTTGTGCTAAAAAATCTTTTACAAAATTTAAGCTCTCTTGTATGAATTTAATATCATCAATGCTAAACAAATTTACATTTTCAACAGTTACTGGCAATTTTTTATCATTATCATCTGTTGCATCCCAATCCTCAATAATTCTAGTAAGTAAAACCAAAATCTGTCTTATATCGCTTTTTTCTTTTTCAATCTCCTCAATATCCTGAGCTAACACCCCATCTCGCACTTTGACTGTAATTCCACTTTTGGGAAGTTTTATATTTTTTATTTCTCTTAAATCTTTAAGTATTGGCATATATTTAATAACTAGCTTCTTCGTTAGTTAATACTGCGATAATGCTCTTGGCATCAGCACTTGAATAAAACGCTTTAAAGCCGACCGTTACTTTAGCGATTTCGTTATTGTCTCCAGCAATTAATGGTTCTCTAAATTTTATCTTTGCTAAATCAATAACAAGTTTTGGATTTGAGCTTGCGCCAATAACATTCGCTGTATTTACAGTCTCCAACCTCATCACTTTTTTATTTCCATTCAAAGCATAATCCATTAAATCAGTATTCTTAAAAAACATTTCAATATTACCCTCAATCGTTAACTGCTTGTTCAAAAAATCATTCGGCTCAATACTCCCAAGCTTGTCATCATCTTCAATGTTTTTATTTATGTTTATTTCTACACTTTGTACATCTATTGCACTAGCACCCCCAAGACTTGCCAAATCATCTGCTAGTTTGACATTAATATCTTTGCCCAGAAAATAATTCTCTGTAACATAGGCTGGTATATTTGTCGCTGGTACGCCCGACTTGCCTCTGACTGCTACTTCAAACTTGAGATAGTCTTTAGCAACTGCGTTCAACTTAAGTGTTTCAATTACTGAATTAGTATAAACCTTTTGTTCATTATCTCCCCTTTTAACCTCAAGGCTTAAAGTTGGATGTTTGGCTGACTGTAATACCTCAAAATTATGGTCATAAACTCCAGTATCTACTGACTCCACTGATATAACACTACCCAGTGTAGCCAGCATTATAAGTCCAAAGCTTTTATCAAAAACTTCACCAGCAATGGTGCCACCGCTCATTTTTTTACTAATCTCTTGATCTTCACTATCCTCAATTACCCCCACAGCTCGTTCACTCACTGCAACTTCAATTTTTTCATTTACATCCTCTGACAATGGTTTAAGCCAATAGGTTGGGGCAACAACCGTCCCTCGCACAGTTTCTCGACCAATACCAATATTAAATTTTCTTTTTAATGTTTCTGTCATATGTTTTATTCTTTATTTAATTTTTTAAACTTTTCATCTGCCTCCTCCTTTGATTTGGCTTTTATAGTAACTTTGCCAGGATAATTAAATTCTTGCTCTATTGAGCCATTTATTTCTTTATCCTCAATTTTAGTGTCTGGCTTATTCGGACGAATACTTTTGTCCTCGATTTGTGATTTTTTCATAGACATAATAGTTTTATGTTAGTTGTTTAAGTTTTATACAAATTATTTCCATTTCCAGCACCCTCATTAAAAGTTCTCTATCCTCCCATGTAAAACTGCTGGCTACCTGAACATCATCGCAAGCTCCGCCCAAAGTATCATCGTGATCAAACATATCATCAATTATTTCTGATAAGTTTATAAGCAAATTTTCTCCGTCTTCTTGACCTCTTGTGTTTTCGTTTATCTCTTGAAGTATCTGCAATTTAAATTTATAAATCTTTTTTATTGTTTTAACGCTCTCTCTCACTTTTTCATTTTCACTGCCTAAAATAATTGCAACAGGATATTTGGTAAAATGACCTTTATTGTATTTGTAGACCTCCTTTAAATCCTCAATACTACTAAGCTTGTTATAAATTGCGTTTAAAATATTATTTCTCATAATCTTTTGATTATTTTTTCTAATACATCAACAAATATTTTTCTTACTTTTATATTTGTCATGTTCACAGTCCTGTCAACAAACGGATTAGCTTTTGTTCCTTTACGCATAATTGATTTTTGTAATGCATATGGGTTGATTCCTTTTTTTATTGCCCAAATTCTAAGCGGTGACCTAGGGCTACTCACTGGCACATAGTGTGGTCTTGTTCCCTCATGAACCGATATAGCATATTTTTTCTTTGGAACTATTATTATGCTATTTTTTGTTAGCCTCATTCCTATGCTTTGACGTAAATGGTTGCTAACACCAATCGGAACCTCCCTTTTTTCAGTACCGACAATAAGCTTGCCCGACTTTAACAATCCTTTGTTTATTTCCTGATTAGAAACTACCGGGTACATTTTAAAAACTTCTCTAATCTCGTTTAAATTTTCAATCTCAATCTCAAATGGCATATTAATTATTTGGCTTTATAATTATCGCCTCAATTCTGGACAATGAACGATATTCAATTTTTTTTAAATTTTTAACTATATACGCTTGTCCATCGCATTCAATTTTATCTGCCTCTCTGATATCCGAATATAGTTCTGCATACAATTTAGACATCTCGGCCGGGTTTCCCTCGCTTATCATCAAATCTTCTGCCTTGATAGACATAATGACTCCATTGATATCATTTATTCTTTCATATTCCTCGGTTTTCTTTTCTACGTCGCTTACCAGTCTATAAACCGCTATAATCTTTTCAAAAGCAAATCTCATATATTGAACTTTTTATACTTTGATAATATTGCCAAAATATCCTGTGACAAATAACTCTCCCAAGTAACACCTGCATCTCCTAAATTTTCCATTTTAATTCCATCACTCTTCCTTTTATTCCATAAGGCCCCAACCATTCTAAGAATGGCCAGTTTTAAATCTTTTGGCAGATCAGCTGTTGTAAACCCAGCCTTATAACTTATTTTGTAATTTCTCTCACCTCCGATAACTTGATCCAGTTTTATAATCCCTTCGCGCGGATAAAGGGTATATTTACTATCAGGAGTATCAATCCACGATCCATCTTTTTCCCGTTGAACTACCAAAGTCTTAATATTTAAGCTATTCTCAAGAAAAATATCATCATCTATTTCGTACCCGTCAAAATATTCGACTACATCATCTTCCTTAATTTTATTGTTAGCTATAGCCTCGATCCATCTAACTGCTCCCGAAATCAAAACCTCTATGACATCGTCATAGTTACTCGTATTCAAGCTTATATACAATTTGAAATCATCTGCAGTTATTAGCATAGTACTTTAGATTTTTTGACAAACTTTTTTCTTAATTAACTCCTTAGCCTCTTCTGGATCAAGCCCGGCTTTCTCTCCCTTGATATAAGGAGTATAACTTCTTAGAAATTCCACGCTTGTCATTTTTTTTGACTTAGTGTTATCTTTTTTATTTTTGTTTTCTTCGTTGTTTTTGTTCTCCTCCTTATTTTTATTTTCCTCCTGATTTTCGCCTTGTTCTTGTGTCTTGTTTTCTTTTGACATAAATTTTTTGCTTAATAGATTAAATTAATTATGTTATTCTCCTTACTCTCCCCCTGCAGTAATTAACAGGGGGAGAGTATAGTAAAATAACTATTTCTAAACACTTGCATCAACAACCCCAGTCAACTTCTTCCCTGCATCTGGCAAAGTATAAACTCCATCAATAGCCTCGGCTACAACCAATTCAGTCTGTAACTTGCTGATAATTTTATCAGTATCCACAAACATCTGCTCTCCATCCTTAATCCAGTAATACCATGGGTCAAACAACATAATTTCTGTCTCATCTCCTCCCGCTCCAAGATTGGACGGAATATCAACACTTTCATATACTGGACGATTGAATACCGTTTGATCTCTAACGTCAAATATCGGCAAGTCATTCAGATCTTTAAGCTTTCTTAACAACTTCATACCCTCTGAAGATGTCATAAACACCGCATTCTGCCTGTACTGCTCGGGTAGTTCATAAAAGAGATTAACTAAATCGTCATAACTAAACTTTACTTTTTCCTGAGCAATTTCACTAAATCCAGCACTTCTTAATCCTGTTGGTTTTCCAGCACCATCTCCAGCAACAAACGACTGCTCTTCAACATCTCTCATCTTTCTTGAGCAAAGCTCTCCAATAAAATTAATAATATTAAAGGCTGAAGTGTTCAACAGCTTTCTCGGAATCAACACTCTAGTTGCAAGATAATAATCATACAAGTTCTTCTTTGAGATTGTCGGGTTACTTTCAGTTATTTCCTCATTCTCATCCACCCAATAAGCAATTACACCAGTACCTTCTAAAGGAAGTTTAAACTCTCCGCTTAACTTAAAGACAAATGACAACTTTCTCATCTTTGATATCTTGTCCCTCTTGGTCAAAATAAAATCAGCCAATTCAGTTGGAACGGTATGCCCGAATGAAGCATTGCTTGAGTCAACTGCTTTCTCGTCAACATTGCCCAGACATACATCTTGGATAAATTTAGCTGCTTTAACCATTTTCTCCTCAGTAGTATCTTCTTTCTTATCCCTAACTCCTGTTTTAATTTCTTTTAATACCTCACTTTTGAAATCAGGCAAGATTTCGTTAACTCCATCTTTAATGATTCCTTTCAAGTCATCCATAGTTATTTCTTTAACCTGAGTTTGAATCGTTTCTTTTTCTTTGTTCATAATTTTGAAATAAATTAATAATTAAATTACTTCGTTATTCGAAGTATAAATTCGCAAGCCTTATCTGCTTGCTTTACTGCTTGCCTGATACGGAATATTTTTTTATTATCCGCAAGGACGTCGACCTTTGTCCCTTTTTGATTTACCAGGGACTTTAAATGTTTAATATACTTATTACTTAATTCAACCCTCTCTGCCTTACCGTTACTAAAATAAATCTTTGCTCTTTTTTTTTCGTAATCAACATCAATGTAATTCACTTTTTCCAAACTCTTTATATACAATAGTCTTGTCTTCGGATTAGCCCCTGCTAGTACTGGCGACCACTCATAAAGTTTTACTTTTTTAATAATTCTGTTATCATTCTCATCCCATTCATAATCTAAAATCTTAAAGCCAATACTGAACTCATCAATTATTCCAAACTTAATATCACTGTATGCCTCTTTGCCTCTCTGGGTTTCCAAATTAAACTGTGCCCTGATCAATAAACCCTCATCATCCTCTTCAGCTTTTAAAGTCTTGGCTATTGGAATACTCCAATCATGCATCCACACTCCCTTGGGATATTTAACCTTTAAACTGTCTGCAAATGCCCCACGTTTTATAATATCTCCATCCAAATCAATATTATTGAATATGGATACATAGGCCTCAATAATTCCAGCATTCTCGCTTTCTTTCTTGCTTTCCTTTTTTTCAATAATTTTAAATCTAGCCTTAACTCTGACTCTGGTTATTTCATCATGTTTTTTATTTTTTTCTTTATTCTTCATATTTATAAATTAAATTATTAAACAGGGGTAAAATCACATTTACAGTTCGGATGAACTGGTATCTCTCCCTCGATTGATTTAATAGTCCACTCTTTACCAGATTGACCTATACATACCTCACAAGCATCAGGCGATAACAACCATTCAGCGCTGGTAAATCCATAATGCTCATATGTCTTCCTGTGAGCCTCAACCACTCCTCTGGCCGTTTCTGTTCTTGCTATCATCTCCGCTCTATAATCTTTTGCAAAATCAAATACTTTCTCTACTCTTAACCTTAATTTCTCCAAACTCTCCCCATCATCTACTCCCTCTTTCATTTCCTTTTCAAAATCATTAATAGTCGTGTCTGTTATAATTCTCCCAGACTCTCGGCTTACTTTTCCCAACCACTCTTTTATAAACTCCATATCAATAACCATATTCTCCCCAATAAGCTCGCTTGCTCCAGCCACTCCAGCCATAACTGTTTCATAAATCAAAGGATCAATTACTGAAATTACTGTCTCTAGCTCATATGTCATATTTATTCCGTGTTTTGTTAAAACATCTTTCTGATAGTTATCTTCAATAGATTTTATAAATCTCTCTTTCTGATCTTCAAAAAATTCTATAAATTTCTTTTTCCATATCTTCTCCATTCTTTTCTCATTGTCCATACGGATTTTATAAAACCTTTCTTTTTGCTCATCACTCAATGTTTTCTTTTCAACAATTTTTAAAACTATTCCCTTTTTATTAATCAAACTGTTTGCCATTTTATTGCTTGCTTTCTCTCCAAGTTTTCTAAGTTTTACATCTCTGTTTAATATTCTTCTTTTAATTTTCTTTTGCAGTTTTAAATTTACTCCTCCCGATCTTAACGCTTTAATCTTTATAGTCTTTGTTTCTTTGCCTCCAATGATAGGCATACTAGATAACGGCATATAAATATAGTCTCCTCCGTTTATCGGTTCAAATCCCTCTGACTCTCTTATCTCATTGGTGGTCATCCATTTATTCCAAGATGCCTCTTTTTTCTTTAAATCCATTTCCTCATCTTCTTTTGCTAAATGCTCAAATCCAAGCCATAAATCCTTGCCAAACATTGGTACTAAAAATTCATTAATCTGCTCAATCATCTCTGTGGCCAAAGGTTCAAGTGTCCATTTATTAAATACATATTCAGCTGCGATAGCACTTGCCCTGTTAACATCTTCAAATACTCCCAGTACAGGTTTAGGCACTCCAAATATTGATAATATTTCATCTCTATTCATTTTCCTACTTTCAATAAAATCTAAATCTTTAGGGGGTATTGTTACTGGTTTAAATTTAATTCCACCCTCAAGCAATTGAACATTGTGCGAATTTTCATATCCCTGATATTTTTTTCTAAATTCCTTTTTTAATCTTTTAATCATTTTTGCATCTGCGTTGCCCTCCATTTCCAAAAAACCACTTGGTCTAGCATCGTTTTTTAAGAGGTTGCTGTTTGACTGTAAAATATAATCATCATTTTGTGCGGTCATTCTCACAGCCTCAATAATCCCTATACCTTTATCTGGGTTCTTTGGATTATAGTTTTTTAAAAACAACACCTCCTCTTTTTCAAATTCTTTTTTGTATGATCCTATCTCATATGTATATCCCAAAATATTTCCATTATCATCTTTTTTAACTTTGAAATATTCTGGTCTAGCTATATAAATATTACTTGGTGTTTTATCTGTTTTATTAGTCTTGCTTAAAATCCAAGGACTAGCTCCAAGTAAATCTCTGTACACCACACTCAACTGAATAAAATTATATTTAGTCATCTCTGGATTAATCCTATACAAAAGTTCTAGTAATTCATGTTCAATTATTTCTTCTACTTCGCCGTTCTTTTTAAGTCTATAAAGTTTAAACTCTATTTGAGCTAATCCCATGCTTCGTCTAGACACACAGGCATACACCCAAGACTTATAAAAATCCAAAGCATCAGTTTTGGTAACCACCGATGACATAATTCCTGAATTAACAAAAAACGAATACGGTACTGCCTGCTTTCCAATTATTTGATTGTAAAATCTTTTTACTAAATTCATAAACTTGTTATTTTGGGTTGTGGTTGTTTAGCTATTTCAAAATACATTCTAAACATCAATGCATCTGCAATATCTGGCGACCGTCCAATATTATCTCTAATTTTATCTTTATCTTCTAACGCAATCTTGCTATCCCTATCAATGTTTTTTTGTTTAATCTGTTCAAGCTCTTCAATCAACAAATGTTTAATTTGAATATCACTTGGCTCATTAATTCCTATTTTTCCATCTTCAGCAAGTTGAGCTAATTTGAAATAACACTGTGTTTTTAAATTACTAAAATTTACTTGTTTTGTTTTATCTCTCATAGCCTCTTCGGGTTGAATTGCTTGCGAGTTATTTATAAACCCGACACTGCCATCAATCTGATCAACTACTCCTCCTCCAACACCATCCTCGTCCAATATAATATGCGACCGTCTCACTTGTTTCCGTTCAGCATATTTTATAATCCACTCTGCTGACTTAGCTGTATTTTTCTTAATGTCATAATCCAAGGCTATTATTTCTTTAACTTGCAATCCCTCCCAGTATGTAATAACCATTTTATCTCTGCCTTTTCTAGCTACGTCCCCTGTAATAAACCTCTCTTTACTAAACTCTGCCTTGTTAGTAAATAAATCACTGATAACGTCATAGTCGAACAAACAAGATGGGTCATCATCATAGTTCCAATTACCAAGCAATAGTCTCTCTCTTGTTGCCTTATCCTTAATGCTTTTTAAATTATTAATGTAATGCTTTGAAATGTATGGATTATCAATCACCAAGGCTTGAACAAACTTCTTCTCCGGCTCTAGTTTTTTGTCATCCCACGGTTTATAAAACTCCTGATATACCCATTGCTTGCTTGGATTACATGTTCCTAGTATTTTTGGAATAAGATCAAACTCATCCAACTTATATCTAATCCTTGACCTAACAATGCTCCAAGCCTTAAATGTTATCTGATTAACCTCATCAACAAATGCTCCTGATATTTCCAAACTACCTAAACTATCAAAATTCGGGTCACTCGGATACAAAAATAAATCCTTTAACAAAATTGAACTGCCATTTGTAAACCTGATAACACCCTCAATTGAGTTATACCTGAAGTCCTCCTCGTTCCTGATGTCCCACATTTTACAAAGATCAAAAAATGTCTGTAGCGTTGTCTCTTTTAAACTTTTCAACTTTGACCTACCCATTAACCATCTGCTACCGGGATACTGACCGCACATAATAATCAACCAAGCACAACCTAATAAACTCTTACCCCCACCTGCACCTCCACCAAACAAAATCTCAAATGTACTTTGGTCAACCAAATAATTCCATGCCTCACTCTGTTTTTTTGTTTGTTGCCAATTTATTTCCATTTTGTTTGCTTCCAACAGTCGATATATTTATCTTGAACGTTCTGCCTTCTTCATTTTTCAACTCAACACTTTCTTTGGCTTTACCTAACTGTCTATCTAAATACTCTTTAATGGCTGTAATATTTCCCTTGGCACCCTCTCTAAAAAGAACTGTCAACAATATTGCTACCCTTTCCACTTTTTTGCCATTTACCTCTTCTACTTCCAACCCATGTCCCTCGATTAATTCTTTCATTTTTCGAACATTTTCATTGTCTATCTTAAGCTTTCTGCCTGCACCTTTCCTTGCTCCGCCATGCTTCTTTTTCTTCCTTGGTTTTGAATTTTTTTTCAAGTTTTCAAGTTTAGGCTTTTTTTGCTTTTTGTCCTGTGTAGTTTTCATATCTTTTTATAATTACATCAACATATTTCGGGTCTAATTCCATTACGTAACATCTCCTGTCTAATTGATGACAAGCCATTAAGGTAGAACCAGAACCTCCAAATAAATCAACAACAATATCATTTTTTTCACTACTCTTTTTTAATGCTCTTTCTGGTAATCTCAAAGGTTTTTGTGTTGGATGCACATAATTCTGCGTAACATCTCTTTTCTCATACCAAACATCTAACATCTCTTTATAATCATCAAAATCAAAATTAAATACGTCTTTTAAATTAGTTATTTTCTTATTTTTATAATGTGTTTTCTTTTTCTTCCAACCAAGCATGCAAGGTTCATATTGTCTGTGGTAGTCTTGTCCTCGACTAAATACCATTGAATTCTTAAGCCAAATTATGATTTGACTCATGTGCCAATCTGCATTCTCAAAGGCAAATCTATTAATATGATTATTTTTATTAGCAAACCACCAATAGATAGTCACATCGTCAGTTGTAAAATGAGAAAGGTTGAATAAAACATCAGTGTAAAAATCAACGCAGTCTTTATCGCTTTTATTATCATTAAATATTTTTCCTCCAGTTCCCCCAAACTTAGTTGAACTATAATCAAGCCCTCCAGGTGATTTATAATCAACATTATATGGTGGATCAGTAAAAATCATTCTCCCCAGTTTCCCATCCATTAATTTCTCAACATCCTCCCTTATTGCTGAATCACCACACATTAATCTATGCTCTCCCAGTTGATAAATATCTCCCAATTTTGCAACCGCCTCTTTTATGCCATCGTATTCTTTTTGTGCATCAAACTCATCTTCTTTAATTTCAATAATTAAATCTATGTCAAAGCCGGTAATCTCAATCTTTTCTTTATCCAGCAACTTTAATTCTTCAATAACCAAATCCATATCCCAGTCACTCTCATTGAGTTTATTATCTGCTAATCGATAAGCCCTTGCCTCTTGCTCGTTTAAATCAACAACTATGCAAGGAACTTCCTTTAATTCAAGAATTTGAGCTGCTTCATACCTCCCATGTCCGACTATAATAATATTCTTTTTATCTAAAACTATTGGCTGATTAAAACCAAAATCTTTAATACTTTTAGCAATCTGATTAATTTGTTTAACCGGGTGCTTTTTTGCATTCTTCGCGTAAGGTTTAATCTCTTCAATTTTTACCAATTTTTCATTTTTCATTTTTTGTAAATTTTATAACCAAGAGTTTATCAATTTCTCTATTGTTAAATTTTCCATCTTTTAATATGTTTTTAAATACTTTCTCAAGCTCAATTATTATCTCTCTAACTTGTGGTTTATAAGGACCAACTCTTTTGCCGTCATTGCCCTTGACTCCTTGCAACCCTCTAAGCAATGGATCCTGTTTAACTTTTACATGTTTGCTTATACTCGCATTCTCTTGGTCACCATTCTTATAAAATATTGCAATCGGCAATACGCCAATTAAGAAAAAATCTGTGATCTGTTTGACTCCTCCTTTTTTCTTTTTATATTCATTGTTGAAATCAACTCTTAAATATAAATTATTTCTAATTATTGTTTTTAAATTTTTCATAGTCGGTCTTTGTTCGGTCTAAAAAACTTTTTATAACCTGCTTTTTTAGCAAGCCCCATTGCACATGCTCCTTTATTTTTTGCATCCGTGCTTTCTGAGACATCAATTAATATATTAATAGTTGTCTGAAATCCAAGCTGGTTCACCACCTCAACCCATGCCTTGATATTTTTTATATCTTTAATTCTTTCCAAGTGATATTCCAGTTGTCCTCTTTTAATATCTGTTAATGGTTTTATATATTTTCTAACAACGTTAACGTTGGATTTAATAATATGATTATTAGTATAATGATTGTGTTCTTTTTCACGAACGGTAGAGGGGGTTATCCGTTCGTTTTGACGAACACTACCGTTCGCTTTATCGAACGGTGTGGATAAAGCGTTCGATTTAACGAACAGTTCATCAACTTTAGCTGTCAATTTTACATAAAATTTATTTCCCTCCCTTTGTGTTTTTAAATATCCCTCATTGCTTATTTTTTTAATTCTTTCTGATATTCTGCTTTTTGACTTAACTCTAAGCAACGGCATCTCCTCCATTAAATAGTTAAAATTTACCCACGTGTAGCCGTTCTTGCGCTGTTTTTCCACCCTTTCGCTAAGTGATGAGCATAAATAATACAAATAATCCAAAATCGCCCCATCTGCTATATCGAGCGAGGTATTAGCTAAAGCCATTTGGTTGATGTTTATATTGTATTTCATGTGACAAGCATGTGAGTACATTTATAGACTTATGAAACAAGAGGTGAATTCAGTCGAAACCGAATCCTCGGACTAAGCCGACCTCTTGCCTCACAAGGCTATAAAGCCCTGTGTGTTTTATTAAAAAAACAAAAATGTTTTATATGTTCTAGGCTTTCCAACATTAAGCTTTCTTTCAATTTCTGCAATCCGCTGACTATCTCTTTCATTCTCTCTTTTCACAATTTGCCTAAATTCACCAAGCAAATAATTCCTTGATTGAATTCTTGATTTTAATCTAATCTTCTCCGAAATTAAATGCGGAACGCTTGGTGTTTTACTTAACATCTTTTGCCCCCCTTCTAGTTTTACTTTTTACCGTTTTTTTTTGGATCACCTTCTCTTCTGCTTTATCAGGAAATTGATCGGCAAAATAATTAATAATAGCCTCTTTTAGTTTTTCAAGCCCGGGTGCAAGCTCAGCTAATCCTTTCCGCTTAATCTCCTCCCAACTATTTGTGTTAAACACCTTTTCGCATATTTCTATTCTTGATTTTTTATCAGCTGCACCACTGCTTGGCCAAGCCTTAACTAATTCATTGGTAATTTTTTCAAGTACTATTTCCTTACTCCTGATATAATCTCTTTTATCCTCTTCTGTCTTGAATAGTCCGCTGGAATCGGTTTCTTGAGCTTCTCTTTCATCAGGATCAGATAGCATCTCATCAATTGCCGGTTCAAAGTTTTTGAAGGTAGGATTTATAAATGTTTTGCCGTCAATAAGAGTTGATCTATCTTTTACGATCGTAGCCTGTCTATAGACTTTTTTATCTCTACCCATAATTTCTTCAAATCTTTCCATTAAAACTAATATATCAGGCTCATAAGCTGTCTCACCCTCAACTTTCATTTTTATACCAGATTTAAAGATTTCCCTTTTTCCAGTTTCCGCGTTTATCTCATTTTCATACTCGAACCCAGCTCGACCGCACATAATGATATTATATGGATCTCTTACTAATGGATCGGAAAATTCAGACTTCCACATTGGCTTTAATATTCCCCAATCCTGAAATTGAAGATAATTCCTCTTCATCTTTCTTTTAAAGGCCTCAACTGTATCCTCCCAAACATGAGAAATACTATCGATTATCAAAATGTCAGATACTTGCTCTTCTTTCAATAGTCTCATCGTTTCTTTCAGGTCTGCTAATGTCCTTGATTCTTTTACAAGTAGTTCTATGCCAGCTTCTTTAAAAATAGTTTTTAAAAATTTAGCTGACTTTTCTGTGTCGAACATTACAACTGGTTTCTTTGACTTAATTTTTTTGTGAAGACCAATTGCCACTACTGCTGATGTGTATGTTTTGCCTGTCCCAGCAAAACCTTCAAACGCCGCCTTAAAATACGGTTTAGTGTTGGCAACCTCCATAAAGAAGTTACCTAGATAACCAGTTTTCTGCTTTAAAGCAGTTCTGGTAATTGTTTTAGTTTGCATAATTTTTCTTGATCAACCCCCTAAAAGGGTGGATATTATTAATTTGTTAAAATCATTTTTAGCTTGACTAATAATGCCAAAATTGATAGGTTTGTACTGAAATCTCTTGAGAAGACTGCATTATTTTCCTAAGAGATATTCATCGCATCTAAGACATCCGCTCCCACAAAGGGCGGGTGTCTTATTTTATTTGACCTAACCTGTGTCTTGCGTTTTCAAGCATTTGCAAATCACGCCAAATATCATAAGGTTCAAGAGATCCTCCTAATGGATAGTCTTCGCAACATTCAACCACTTCGGCGACCTCTTGGGGTTTTTGATTCATATAATCACCCCCTTTCTAGTTATCCCGGACTCTGCCGAAATAAATTATTTTATTAAATTGTTAAACTACTTTTTGACTATCCTATAATTCTTCTGTAAATATATTAATTCCTCAACCTTTACTTCCAATGTACTTTTTTCCTGCTTCTGTTTGAATGGATTTAAATTCTGTCTTACCAAATCAATGACTGTGGCTAAGGTCCCAAAATAATCATCACTTTCAATATGGAATTGTAAATTTTTCTTATCCATAAAAAAAATCCATAAAAAATTAATTAATCACCTTTTTAATTAATTTCTTATGGATTTATGTTTTTATCCACAAAATATAGTATCTCTAATATTTTGTGCCAAAATGCTCTAAAACCAATCAAAAAGGCTACAAAATATTATTTTGTAGCCTTTTTTATGCTAATATTGCAATATATTGAACGATTTTACCCTTACATCATCTTTTTTCGAATAAAGGCTGGAATTCCTATTTCATCATCATCTTCGCCTCCTTCTGTATCTATTGTTTCTTTCTTGGCTGGCTCCTGTTGAGCTTCTTTTAGAGGAGAAAACTTAGATGGCTTGCTCTCCTCCTCTTTCTTTAGCTTTGCATCCTCATCTTGTTCATTGGACAAGAAAGCACTTGGAGTATATCCTCTATCAATAGAACCTAAATCTCCTTTACTCCCAACCCTTCCGTCAAAACCTGTAGCCACCACTGTTATTTTAATTTCATCTTTCATTTTCTCATCAATTACAGTACCAAAGATAATTTTGGCATCTTCGTCTGCTGAGGCAGTAATAATTTTTGAAGCTTCACTAACCTCAACCATACCGAGAGAAGGACCCCCTGTAATAGTAAAGAGTATTCCTCGAGCTCCTTCAATAGACATTTCAAGTAAAGGTGAATTAATAGCTGCTTTTGCTGCCTCAAGAGCCTTATTCTCTCCACTAGCCTGCCCAATACCCATTAGAGCAGATCCTGCATTAGCCATAACGGCCTTAACATCAGCAAAGTCAACATTAATAAGACCAGGAACTGTAATGAGTTCTGCTATCCCTTGGACACCTTGTCTTAAAACCTCATCGACTATTTGGAAAGCGTCCAAAAGTGATGTTTTTTTATCTATGCTTTGTAAAAGTTTGTCATTTGGAATTGTAATTATTGTATCAACCTTATCAGATAGCTCTGTTAAGCCTCTTTCTGCTAGATTTTTTCTTTGTGCCCCTTCGAAAGCAAATGGCTTTGTAATCACAGCAACTGTTAGAGCACCTAGGTCACGAGCAATCTCAGCCACCACAGGAGAAGCTCCTGTACCAGTTCCACCACCCATACCGCAGGTAACAAAAACCATATCAGCGTCTTTAAGTGCGTCTCTTATTTCATTTTGTGATTCTTCGGCAGCTTGTGCTCCCAATTCAGGATTCATTCCAGCGCCTAATCCTCTAGTTATTGATTTTCCAATATGCAATTTGATGTTTGCCTTATTGTAGTGCAGTGCTTGAACGTCTGTATTAACCGCAATAAACTCGACACCCTTAACACCGGCGTCAATCATTCTATCAATAGCGGTTCCTCCTCCTCCTCCAACTCCAACTACTTTAATTTTAGCAAAAGTTTCAATTGCTGGTTTTACTTCAGCCATATAAAAATATTAATAATTTATCTTTTAATCTATATAATCTTAATATAAAGGTTTAAAATTGGCAAGCTATCTTATGGCTTGAACTTTGAAAAAATATCTCGAACATTTCTCACCACTCCATCAAGGGTTTTTTTAAGGGCAACACCCCTAGAACCACCGTCATCTATAAATTGGTTACCCCAAGCAACAAGTCCAAGTGCTGTTAAATAGTTTTGCTCATTAACTTTTTCGATAACGGTTGGGATTGTTTTGTTTACAGCAATACAAGCAGGAAGCCTTAACTCTCTTTTTGCAACATCAATAATATCATTCAGTTTTGTGCCGGCGCCAACTAAGAAGACTCCGGCTGGAAGCATGCCAGATCTATCAACTTTTTTTAACTCAATATCAACTTTTTTAAATATCTCTTCGACCCTAGCTTCAATAATTTCTGAAATATATTTTTTGGAAATTACTCTAGAATCTTCTTCTGAGTTTTCTTCTCTGGCCATTTCAGAAATATCCACTTCGTCTTTTTTCCCAAATTTTTCAGAATTAGCAGAACCATGTTCTATTTTTATTCTCTCAGCCAAATTGATAGGACACCTAAGCCCGATAGCAACATCGGCAGTGATGTGTTCTGACCCAATAGGCAAGATTGCAGTATGCAATAATTCACCTTCTTCAAAAACAGCCAAGCTAGTTGTTGATGAGCCAATATTAACTAGTATCGCACCAAGCTCTTTTTGCTTTGAGCCAATAACAGCTTCAGCGGCTGCCAATGGAGATAAAACTAAATCTTCAATACCAAGACCAGTTCTATATATCGCTTTTGTTAGATTATTAATTTGAGATGAAAGTCCTTGAATAATTAAAGCTTCAACTTCTAACCTGACTCCAGTCATCCCAATGGGGTCTTTAATATCTTCTTGATTATCAACAATATATTTTACAGGGATAACATGTAATATTTCATAATTAGGAGGAACCGACAAAGCCCTAGCAGCCTCAATGGCGCGCTCTACATCATCGCGACCGATTTCATTATCACTTTTTGAGACAGCAACAACACCCTTACTTCTTTCACATTTAATGTGGGGGCCGTTAATGCCCACCCAAACACTTGAGATGGGGACACCGACAAGCCTTTCAGCTTTTTCTAGACAAGCAGAAATAGAAGATGTAACATCTTCTATGCTATTTACTGTTCCCTTATTAATTCCTTCGGAGGGAACGGAGACAGCACCAATAATTTGAACCTTGTCACCGCTGTCACTATTAATTCTTTGACCTACTACTAACCTAACTTCAGTTGAGCCAATATCTAGTCCGGCAATTATGTCATCTTTCATAAATAAAAATTATGTACAAATTTTTTATACATCTACAATTATATAATATATTATACTAAAAATTGAAAAATAAAACAATAGATTTTGGCCAAGTTAAGGAAAAGACTACAAAGTATCAATCAAATAAGGCCAAAATATAGAAATCCCTATTATTAAAGAAATAATTGAGGCGAGCATCACTGCAGCAGCGGTTATATCTTTAATTTCCTTAACATAAGTGTTGATTCTCGGTTTTAAGACGTCTGCTACTCTTTCAACAGCACTGTTTATGGTTTCCATTAATAGAACAAGTCCTATCGAAAAAACTATTAACAATAATTCAATCTTGTCTATTCTATAAAACCAAGCAAGCGATAAAGCGAGAAGCCCTAAAAAAAACTGAATTCTTAAATTCTGTTCCTCCTTAAATATTTTGATCAGTCCGTTAACGGCATATTTAAAACTTTTAAACAGTCTGCGTATTTTAATCATTGTTATAATTTTAATGTTTTAATAAAATTCTCCCCCAGAGCAATCATTTTAAACTCCTCTTTCTCTGTTTTATCATCATAACCCAATAAATGAAGAAGACCGTGTACTAATATAAAAACAAGCTCTTCCCTCACGCTATTATTAAAATTCTTAGCCTGTCTTTCTATTTGGGCATAATCAATAATCAACTCTCCAAGGAACTCTTCTTCTCCTTCAAATGATAATATATCCGTTATTTTATTATAGCCTCTATATATTTTATTTATAGTTTGCATGCGCCTGTCACCAACGAAAACCACTGACAACTCAAATTTGTTTTTTTTATATTTTGTTAAAAATTGCTCAGAGACTTTTTTAACTAACTTTAAATCTATCTTTGTTCTAGTCTTATTTGAAATATCAATAGGCATATTCTAATTCAGAACCGTGAAAGTGTTAAAAACAATTTCAAAAATATTTAAATATTTATTGTTATCATTGCTTGAGTAATTCAGGGCAATAACATAGTTATCTATATTGTTCTTAAAAAATATAGCTTTTGAATCTGCATTCTTTATTGCCCTCCAGCTACCTTTAGCGAAACCCAAGTTGCTATCAATAACATTAACTCCAAATTGACTTTTGTACCAGTCTTCTATGCTTAGTTTTTTTTCATTAGCTTCAATAAATATTTGAAAAAATTGTTCTTCTCCTAAGTCTAGAATTATAGCATCATTGGTGTTTGCGGTTACTGTAAAAGATACTGGATGATAAAAAGAAAATTGATATTTAGAGTTTGTAAATTTTTTAAAATTTAAGTTATCACTTATCTCACCTTCTCCCAGAGGATTGTATCCATTTAACATTTCAGCTAAATCTGCATAAGTGTCGCTGTCTGTGTCTGGGGAAGAATCACTAGTTCCTGCTGCTATTTCTTCTTCTTTCGAGAGGCCATCCTTATCATAATCTGTTAAAATTATTGTGGGAGTAGGAACCTCTTGTTCCTCAGAAATCATCTCTTCTGAGTCTATATCACTATCTTGATCTATTAAGTTTTCAACTTCTTTTTCTTGAGCTACTGCACCCTCAATTTCCTCGGCTATAACTTCTCTTTTTTTCTCTGAGTTAACGGTTGCTGTATCGGGGGTATTTTCTTTAATCTGATTATTCGTTTTTTCTGGAGCTTTAACCTTTTGACCCAGGTCGCCCTCTCTGACTTCGTCATTCACCTTGTCTTGTGTTGCAATATTGGTTTCCGTATTTGTCTTATTGGATTGCTCTTCATTGATGACAATGCTAGGATTAGCCACATTTGCACCATCCCCCTTCATGATAAAATAATAATAAGACCCAGCTAAAGACAAAATTAGAAATAAGGAACCAAAAATTAAAATAATAAACCCTGTCTTTTTTGCGTTATCTGCTTCTCCCTCTACGTGAGCTGATGATTTCTTATAACCCTTGGGCATTGTGAAAACATGAGTATCTTTAAAATTAAAATTCCCTTTTTTTGTTGCTCCAGATTGGATTATTTCTATATTTTTTTTAATGCTACTGTCCATATTTTTATTTTATATCATATAGTTTACCATCTCCATTTGGGTTATAACCAGCCTTCACTTCGCTGCCATCTGAAAAACTATCCCCATCAGTATCTTTGTTCTTTGGATCAGTTCCATAAACAGCGACCTCTTCTCTATCAAACAAGCCATCACCATCCGTATCAATATTATTTATATTTATTCCAAGTTCCATCTCTTTTTGGTCACTCAAACCATCACCATCTGTATCCTTATCACTGGCGACCGTGTTGTTGGTTTTTACATCATTTTTTTTAACTTCTTGAATATCTTCTATTTGATTATTTTCTGGAACAATATTTTTTAAGGAGTCTTCATTAATATTTTCTTCATCTTCAACCACCCTTTCAACAACATCTTGCTCTGTATTTTTTTCTGTATTAAAAATAATATCTTTTAAGAATTTATCGTAAGCAAAGTATCCACCGACAGCCACAAGTACGACAAGAATAATGATTAAAAATATTTTCAAAAAAGGAGATTTTTCTTTTTCAGTTTCATTTTGATTATTTTCTTTATCCACCGGGGCAAATACATCTGGTTTTTCTTTTCCTTGATTATATGATGATCCTTCTGAGGCGTTATTTTCCATCGCTAAATCATCCTCCTCATTAGAAAAAATATCTTCTATTCCCTCGGCAGGAACAACTGGAGTTCTTTCAGTAACATCACTCACATTTTCTTCATTGATCTCCTCACTTTCATTCTCAATATTTTTTTTTATAGAAGCTTCTCCCCCTTCGAAATTTACGTTTTCTTTTTTATCAATTTCATCAAACATAATATTTTTATTATTTTCTTTTTTTATTATACCCCAGAAGCTGTCCTTGGGTCAAAGCCGGCTTGAACCTCTTCCCCGTCGAGGAATCCGTCATTGTCAGTATCTAAGTCTTTTGGATTAGTAAAATATTTATTTATTTCATCTCCATCTGATAAACCATCTCCGTCAGTATCACTTTTTATTGGGTCTAGATCATTTTTTATTTCATAGAGATTATTAAGACCATCTCCATCTGTGTCTTTTGATATTGGATCTAGTCCTTTTTTAATTGATTCATAATCTGTTACGTCATCTCCATTAGTATCGCTTTTGTAAATATTTGTTCCTAATTCAATTTCTTCTTTATCAGATAATCTGTCTCCATCAAAATCAAAATCACCTGGTCCCAGAGGGTTTGTTCCTGCCTCTATTTCATCCCTATCATTCACACCATCTCCATCAGTATCTTTTTTGGTGGCGTTGGTTAAATAGAATATCTCATCAACATCTATTAATCCATCTCCATCGGTATCACTTTTCCAGCCTTCACCAAGTGGGTTTTTACCGTTCTTTATTTCATTATAATCACTTAACCCATCTCCATCTGTGTCTCTATTGTTTGGATCTGTTCCCCAAAGAATCTCTTCAGCATCAGTTAGCCTGTCATTATCGGAGTCTCCTGAAAGTGGGTCACTATCCGCGCTGTCTAATATTCCGTCACCATCTGAATCTGGTCGCTGGACACTGGTGCCTAATTGTATTTCATCGTAATCAGATAAACCATCTTGATCAGTATCAGCATCCAGTGGGTTACCTCCTTTTTTTTCTATAATTTCTTCATAGTCACTTAGCCCATCACCATCTGTATCTGGATTAAAGGGGTCTGTATTCATCCAGAGTTCTTTTTCATCCCAAAGACCATCGCCATCAATATCTAGTTCAGTTACTTTTTTATTAATATTTTCTGGCTTAAATTTTTCAAAACATACTCTTTGATATTTACTGGAAAGTAATTTTTGACAATCTTCTTTGATGCTAATTAAATAATAATCCCTAGCTGAATTACAATCCTCTCTATCTCCCCTATCTTTTAAATCATCACAAGCATCATAGAAATTTTGAAAACACAAATTTTTATATTCTAATGTTTCTATTGAACTACATTCATTTATTTCATATCTTTCAGGAATAACAAAAGCATTTGTTCTATCTAGGCATTCTTGTTTTTCGTAAGGTTCTCCTTCAAAAATTTCACAAAAATCTGTGTAACGAGTAGCTATGCTAGAGTCCTGAATACAAGACATAGAACGACTATGATTTGGAATACGTTTACAACTATTAACGCTGTATAATTCCCTAACTAAACCATAAATACACTCACTTCTTTTATCGTAATTATTTATTTCTAAACAATAACTAATGTCATCATTTAAATAAGCTACATTATAATTTACTTGGTTTAGACACTCTTCTTTTTCTTCCCCGACCAAATCTATACAATCCTCAAAACCCAAAACAACTGGCGTGAAAGTTTCTCTTTTTACGTCATTTGGATTTGTACTTATTATTTTTTCTCGTTGTGGTGTTTCTACTTGTTCATAAACTATATTTTCTTCATCATTTTTAAAAACCAAATAAAGAGAAATTAAAAGAATCAATATAAGAAAAGAAAGAATAGCTATACTTTTTAAATTTAGAAATTTCATAAATATTTTTCTAATAACAATAACACAAAGTCTCACCAATCCTAAAACCAGCTGTTGCTGTTTCCATGCAGTGCACGCCACCTGTTAAATAACCTGATTTACAATCATTGGTGGCTAAATTACTATTTAGATTGCAATCATTTCCATTGTCATGCATAACAGAAACACAAGAATTTGATACTACCTGAGAAAGACCAACTCCAACACAAACCCTGTTTTCTCTTAAGCAGACATCATCACAATTAAAAACACTTGAATAATATACTAAGTTCGAATGATCCATTACATAGCCACCTATACCCATATCTGAAGCAAGTGCTCTTACTACCAAGAATGGGGTCCCAACTATATTCCCGTCTTGAAGCTCGGCAACATTACCTCGACAACATTCGTCAAAAACAGGTGAACCACCCATAACACTAAAAATATCAAAACATTCAAGCATCCCAGTATTTTCACAGGTAAACATTCCCTTTTGACATTCACCGCTATCAATAATTCCATTATCATTTGTATCTATATAACAACCTCTGGCTAAATCTGGATCCGTGGCGCAACCAAGCTGGCAATCGGAAGAGCATGATAGTTGCAATACTGCAAAAGTTGAATCACTTACAGGACCAACCCTTAGTTCATAGTCAGCCTTTGTTTCCATCGGGTCACAGGTTTCTAGGGGATTTCCAGTAATAGGATGTGCGCTTTGAACAATTCCATCTCCACACCAGCCACCTCCACTAAAAGAATCTAGAAATGAACATGAGCCAGTACAATCTGTCGCTGGAAAACATGGTCCTGAGCAGGCATAAGATTTACTCATGCTGCTTTCAGAAGGAGTAAAAGCTATACCATTTAATCCATCGCATTCTTCATTGCCGTCATTTATAGGACCTCCATCTCCTTCTGAGTTTGGAGTCTGAACTCCATTATCTCCGCAATAAGAATCTACAACCAAGGTGTAGGCATAGGGATCGGATACAGCGCCATATTCATCAGTAACTGTCACCTCAATAATATGTGTGCCCACACTAGCTGAGGATCCGCTAATAATCCCTGTATTGGGGTCAATTACAACCCCTGGAGTAGTTTCAGTCAATGAATAAGAAAAAGAATTTCCTTCCTGATCAACGGCATCAATATTGCAAGGAGTTAAAACACTTTGGGCGACTGAACCTTTTACGGAGAATAAAATAAAAAATAGTAATATTAAACTAAAATTTAATTTATTAAATATTTTTATCATCTTTTTTTTATAAATTAATTATCTATTCATAACAATCATTTGTATTTGTATCATAGGTACCAATACCATTACAAAGTAAATCTCTATTACAAACAGCTCTGTTTGTTGTCCCCGATAGTAAAATACAATCACTATCATAAGCAGCAATAAAATCTGCTGTTGTTGAGCCATTGGAGATTTGAGTATCCCAAAAATTAAGACCTACTAATTCACCACATCTTTTTCCATAGGTTTCATACCAAATGGAAGAAGTTGAAGTAAGTCCACAAGACAGGGGCTCAATAAGATTGACAAAAGCCTCATAAATACATTCTCTTCCGATGCAACTAGGAGCTATTGCACAATCAGCATCATCACAGCAAGCCACCTCATCTTGATAACTGTTATATGGCAACCAAAATCCAGAACAAACTTCATTCCAATTAAAAGCGTCACAAATAGCCCCTGGTTCAGAACAGGTTGCATCACATTCTTGATAATAATGACCAGTAGAAGAATTTGTATCATCTACACAAAAAGGGCCATCTTGTACAATCGATTCAGTGCAAAGACCCGGGTTGATATCCAAACATGGGTCACCAACACTACATCCACCACTACCAATCAGGCCCTGAAAAGTTCCTGTAGACTGATGATATCCAGAACATTCGGAGAGAGTAAACCCTCTCCTATTTACACTCCCTACAACATTTGTAGCCACAAGCAAACAAGAAACTACACTTCCTGTTTGATAGCCAGAAGTAACTACAGGGGTCGTTCCGTTGCAATTGACAGGTGCACCACACCATGTGCATGTAAGAGCATCTGATGTATTAACTGTAACATTCACGGTAACAGTTCCCCCTGTATTAATGTTGTTAACAATCCAAGGATTTGGACTGACTGATAAACTAACAATAGTCGGCAGAAGAAGAGTTGGGGGAGGAACAAATGCCACGGGAAGTGATCTTAATCTATCCTGGCAAGTTGATAAAGGTTGTATCACTGGTTTATGATTTATAACATTTATAATAAGTTGTTCGGAATTACTCACACCATAAGAATCTGTAACTGTTAAATTTCTCACAAAAGGAGTTGTTCCGTGATTGATAATATTAGAGACTGGATCCGGAACAAGTATACCTGATACCAAAAAATCCCAATAATTTCCACTCGGAGTAAAAGTTGTACTAAAATTGTTTGGCAAGGGCTGATCAAGAGAATAAGTAAGAGGATAATTTAGGACATCTCCAGAAACTGTAAATCCCCCAGAAAAAGGAAGAGTGCTACTGGCAACATGATAAAGAGGGAGTGAATTTATAATCGGAGGAAAGTTTTGAACCTGGATAGAAAAAGTCTGAGTAGTAAAAGCACCGGAAGGATCGGTGAGAGTTATTGAAAAACTATAAGTTCCTACGGCTCCTACCGTTGTAGCTTCTACTAATATTTGATTATTTACAGCTGTGAATGTCAAGGAAGGTGCTCCTGACCAATCTGTCCAAGTTGTCATCGAAGTATCAATGCTCCATGTAATAGTATCGTTATTGGGGTCTACTCCTTGAATATAGGCTGTATAGGAATGCCCTATAAAAGCAGTTGGTATATTAGAGGCTATTACCTGAGGAGGATAATTAACTGTACTGGCTGAGCCTACTATTGGTGTGATTGGAGTAATAGGCGCTAGTGGAGTGACAATAGGGACAGCCGCTGTGCCAGCAGCACAAGCCCCACTACCTACTCCAAAAACAAAAACTGATTCCATTTCGGAACAGATATCAAAAGTAGAACCATCTGGGTTGGCCTGATAAATAAAAGCCCTACTATTTAAAGGTAAATCTAGGTCGGTGTCGACAATAGGATCAGCAAATTCTTTATCATTTTCATTCCAACAAGTTATATCGTCATAACCAACACAGTCTCCTAATTCATTTATGGGGTCAACGGGAAGCTGAACACCAAGTTCTTTTGAAAGGGTTCCCTGCCAACTAGGCCAAGTTGAGACAGTTTTATTTGGCAAATATGTTCCAGCTGAAAGAGTCGGATAATGGCCATTATTTTTCATATATTCATCCAATGCTATATTAAACTCAGCAATATTTGCTAATCTGGTTGTATCTCTAATGGTTTCGGATTTATCCGAAGAACAATATTCTCCAAGAGGACAATCATCATTAGTAACGCAGAGCACTGAAGAAAAATCAGGAGAACAAAAACCTGTGGCAGTATTTATATTTCTATTAAATTTCCAATTATCCAAAATACGAGCAAAAATGTCTTCTGTATCACTATCAGCTGATATATTATATGAAATTATATAAATATTTGTAAATAAAGTAGGAACTGCTCCAGCAATATTAGCCGCATTCACATAAACAGTATTACCATTTCGAATGGCCTCATACCCATCAACTAGTAAAGATTGGGGAGTCCCGATGAATCCTTGCTCTGTATACCAACGTTGAGAAGAGTAGTGAGTAGGGTTTGGAAGAACCCTAACAGAAATAGCATCTGATGATTCTTGGGCGAAAGATTGATTTTTAAATACAAAAAAAATACTTAAAATAAAAAGACTAAGAAATAAAAATTTTATTTTTTTATAATGCATTTTATATAATCAATTTAATAAGTTTCGATAACAAGTTCGTTCTGACAATCAGCCGGGTTGGGACATGCACCAGTAATAACAACATCTTGAACTGGATGCCCTTCTCTTATCTGGATAATAGTTTCATCGTTATGATAAATTTCAACTTCAGTCGGGAGATTACCGTTAAACCACATTCCATCGTATTCAGAAGCAACTCCATCCACCAACCAAGAAAATTCATAATTAACACCATTATTCTTCCATATTCTGTCAGAATCAGCTTCATTTGTTCCTCCAATTACTTGAGTGCCAAAAATACCTCCTACACTTTTATCAAAAGAATTAAAAGGGAAATCGAATTGAGTAATTCCTTCATTGGCATTTATTTCTTGATATCCAACGGGATCTGACTCAGAATTATTTGAATAAACAATATAATATTTATGGCTAGTATCAACAACTTCTTTCCAAGAGGTCTCTCCTTCCCCCTGACTCATAATAGTAGCTATTGGTGGATCATTATTTAAGGCTCCTTCGTATCCAAAAACATAATATTCAACATCAGATTGACTATCCCATGTAAGCTGAATTTCGTTTGTCTCTTCAAGATATTTAACCTGTGTTATTTCAAGATAGTCAGGGTCAGCACACTCGCCATTCACACAATCAGGAGATACACCCGCTGGTGTTGTCGCTTGGGTTGCATCTGGCTCCATCATCTCAACAACAATATCATCAACAACCTCTTGATTATCTGTTGGACCATTTTTTATAATAAATCTATACTTTCTTCCACTACTTAAATTTTTTATAACCGTGCTGTGTTTACCATCCGCTTCAATAACTTGTTCACGACAGATAGATCCCGGACTTGTACTACAAAGAGGAATTCTTAGTTCACCTCCTTGAGCCTCTGCGCTATTTATAAAAGAATAGGAAATTTTCTTTATAAAATATTTAATAATATCTCCAAAAAGATTTATTCTATTTCCTTCTTCTTCAAACTCTTCAAAAATACCAGCAATACTTCCCATATCTATATAATAAATATCATCTTGATTGGCTAAACTAGCTGAAATCCACCCAAGAGCAACTTGAGTAGCTCCTGAAATAACAGTAGCTGAAGTAACAGCCGGAATTACCGAAACCTCATTTGAATAAGCACTTTCGTTCCCAGAAGCGTCAACGGCTGTAACTGCAAAAAAGTAAATAGTTCCATTTGTTAAATCAGTTATAGAAGCCGCTGTAGCATCTCCAACATTTTGTGAGCTACCATAACAATCTGGTGGCGTAGAGGCAGCACAACCAGTTCCTGCTTTCCAATAGAGATTATAAGAAACTGCGTCAACAACTGGGTTCCATTCTATTTCCGCCTCAGCATTACCAATAGCAGCATTTATTACAAGAGGGGCAACTGGATCTTGAGTATCTTCTGGAACGGCTGTTATTTCATTCGATAAATCACTCTCTGCTCCACTTTCATATACAGCAGTTATAGCAAAATAATATGTCTGTCCGTTAATAAGATCTGGGACAATTACGGGAGAAACTAGGGTGTGCGGAACAAAAGGACCAACAGACATGGTGCTTGTATAATTACCACTGCTTGTACCATAGTGTATCAAAAATTCATCAAGCACTTCCCCCGCATCAGGAACAAAATTACCCCACCAAATATCAATCGATTCTCCAGCTGCTGGGACAGAAGAAACATCTAGAGCAATAGTAGACAAATCTGGAGTTGCTTCTCTAAAAAAATAATATTCTTTAAATAAATCCTGGTCAGTATCACGGCCACGGATAATAGCATCATCTAGTATTGGCGGTAAGTCATCGAAGGTACTTTCTGATCCTTGATCACGACAATAATAAAATTCATAGTTTGTATTAGCGCAGGTTCCTGCTCCTTCGGGTAAAATATCACAATTGTTATCCTGGTCTTGCCAAGGAGCCCAAAGACCAGCTCCATCAATTGGTGGCCAAGGATTATTGCATAAAAATAAATAAATGTTAGCACTTCCCGTGTGAGTCTCTGCTGGAAGAGCTAAAGAGCCAGTAACAGCTGTTGTTGCTTCAGCTTCTGTACTTCCTTCCGTGGCTGTTGAGTCAGCTCTAATTAATTTTTTATTACTGTTGGCTGGGAACACTCCTGCAAAATCAGCAAGTCCGTAGTTATTTATCACCCACCCCCATGCCCAAGTATAAAGTCCTGCAACAGGATTTAGACTTTGTCCACTCATAGTCCTTGCTGTCGCTACAAAAAGTTTGTCTGCATCTCTCTCAGTGTCAAAAGTACCACTAACATTTAAAATATCTGTGTCTTCTTCCACTAAGCTGTTTTCTGTTGTTTGAAATAAATATGAAGCAGGATCAACATCAATATAGTCTATTGTGCAAAGCCCTTGATTTTCTCCTTGATCAGACAAAGTTACGAATGACCAGATATAGGAATTCACATAATCGGTAGAATTGAATGTTTCCAGAGGGTAAGTCGAATTAACTCCCATGCTTACACTAAATCTATCTAGAACACCTCTTGGAATATCATCGAGAGTATCTTCGTCACCAAGAATAATTGCATAATGTCTAATATCACCATCCAAAGCTCTATTAGGCGCAAAAGTTAATACTCCCTGTCCAGCTGTATTGTTATAGCCATCACTCTTTCCTTGAATTGCACAAAAATTATTTGTGGGTGTAACAAAATTATATGCACTAGCCTCACCAAATATCAATGAAGTAATTTTTTCTTTTATATTGTTGAATACTTTTGCAAATACATTTTTATTTATATAATTTTCATCTCCATTTTCTATAGTCAAATAATTAGTTCCATCTGGACAAGAATCATTTCCGTAATCACCAAGCAAAATTATATTACCCCTGAAACTAGAAGTGTCCATTTCCGTATCAAAATAAGCTTCTAATAAAACATTTCGGCAGACATCGGTACTTCCTGGAGCGGGTTCGTCAGGTGGAGAGGTGCTAACAACCTGAGGTCTTGGACGGCAACAAGTATCATCGCCACAAGCGGCTGTATTTGGATTACCACATTCTAAATCGGTATCACAACCACAATACAATCCCCTGGTAGCACCGCCACATGGACTTTTGTCAGGTTGACAAGTTAGAGTATCTCCCTCTGGAGAGATTATTGTTTGAGGGATTGTCGGATCACAACAACAAGTACCACAATCTTCAATTGGATCAGAAATGAGAGGATCATCTAAACAAGAATACCCAGTCCCACAAGCAAAGCTTGGGTTACAAGTAAAAACAGAAGTCAAACCAATTGTAAGATCTTGAATACATTGCGCGCCTGGTAGGGTATTCTCTGGTTGACAAGTGCAACTCGTTCCACAGAACAATCCAGGTAAACACATTGATTGATCTGGATCACAAATACCAGGTAGTAGTGGGTCATCACAATCAGCTCCAATTCCTCCTCCCGGGGGTGTTAAAACATCAAGGCAAACGCCGCTCAATAATGGATCTCCTGTTGGAGCTGTAGAATCAATATAACAAAATTTACCAGCAGTTCCTGTGCAATTACAAGCCAAATCACTAGCCGCCTGCTCAGAGGCACTGACAGTTGTATTGTCTGCACCATCTTCTACACGACATCCAGTACACAAACCATAGTCAGCCTGAACCGTAGCATCAGCCATGTCACCACAGCCTCCAGCCTCACAAGTAAGTCCAAGACAACAATCATTAGCTGCTACCTCACAACAACATTCACAAGTAGCCGGTCCTTCACAAAAACCAGAAACATTACAAGCCGAAGCACTATTGCAAACAGAACCGCCTATAGCACACTGACCAAGAGAACAAGAATAACCCGTATCGCATAAGTCACATGTTAGAGGGCCTAAGGTTGGGCTACCGACTGTACACCAACCATTTGTGTCTTGATATGTTCCTGTCGGACAACTTGCTCCACCGGTCTGAATTTGCCAAGCACCAACTTGTCCACTAGCTGCAGTTACTAAAGCGCAAGTAGCGTCATATGGAGTGGCATCAAAAGTCATTGATGTTGTCTGAGAACAAGTATCCTGATAGGCACCACCAAATGTTGCCACACATCTATTTAGAGTATTATCATATTCGCAATTACCAAGGCCGCAACCAGCAAGACTTTCACAATAACTATCACTACAAAATCCTGTTAGGGGTGCTGGATCAGTTTGACATTCACCCGGTGAATTTGGACAATTATTTCCATCGACCAAACAAGCGTTTCCACTAGACCAACCAGAGCAAGTCAACCCTGTTGTAGTTGCCGTACCAATCACACCCTCAGATGTGAAAGTCCAACCATACCCAGTGGTAGTAATAGCTGCGCCATCATTACAGGTTCCTGTATTTCGACAAATTCCATCCCAATAAGTATCGGCCGCACAACATTCTTCTATACCTGTCGTACACTGAAAAAGCGGATCAGTCGGAGCTATGCTAGGATCACAATTTCCAACCATAAAGGGAAAAGGATTTGAAGGTGCTAATGTGGTTGCTCTTACTGGACCAGTCTGAGAACCAGCTGGAACAACGGTTTCAATACTTTGATTTGTCCAAGTAAGGATACTTGGGGCATTAATAGTGTCATAAAAATCAACAGCACCAATTGTAGTAGTAAAATTATCACCAATTATTTCAACATCAAAACCAATAGGACCATTATGTGGAATCATTTCACAAATACCAGGACCGGGAGGTGCATTAATTGCGTCAAATGTTTCTGGCAAACTAGAGAACCCTGCATTATTTGTAACTACTACATCATAAAGCCCAAAATTACCATCCGTTCTAATTTGGGGAGGAACCTTCATTATAATATAATTATTTCGCCACCAAGAATCTTGACATTCTATTGGAAAATCAAGACCATCAGCAACATAGGTTGAGCCAGTTACCTGGTGAGTAAATAACACTTGAGCTGGTGCCAAATAAGAATTTCCAAAATTATTCCCAAAAATTGTCGAATATTGTCCAGGAGGAGCCGGATTAGGATTAATATGGTCAATGATAGGAGTATTATTTAAATCAATATAAACGTTAAAACTAAGAGCATTAGAATAAGCTCCATCGGCAGTCACAAAAACAGTATTATTCCCTCCTCTAATATTTGGGACATCTGCATCCACAGAAGTATTTGTCCAGTTAATAATATTTGTAGCAGAAGTCGAACCAATCATGCTTCCAAAAGAAACTTCCTGAATAGTTCCGGTAAATGAAACTCCTTGTAGATTAAAAGTGTCTTCGTAATAACCAAAAGCAGGGTTAACCAAACAAAGACCTGGTCTATTTGTTGCGTTTATTAAAAAATCATCAATAGCAGGACCTCTAGTATTGTTTGTAACATCTTCTTCTAAATCAATTTGCCTTACTATTCGAACGGGTCCATCTTGAGCACCAGCTGGTACCACTACAATAATCTGCCAATCGTTCCAGCTGTCAGTACAATTAGTATTTACTGAATTTGGGAATTGAGCAAGAATTGTTGGATTCCCTGTAGCATCTGAAAAATATACTTGACCAGTAGTGGTTCCAAAGAATCTTCCACCAAGAGTTACGAAATCGCCAATTGCTCCATTTGGTGTTCCAAGTTCATCAACTGGACTAATCCAATCTATAATAGGAGCTCCCCCACAAAGACATGTGGTTCCATCGCAAGACAAGGCAGACATACACATGGTATCGTCAGGATCACAAACCGGAGTTAAAGTATCAAGATCACATGGATCACCAAAACCACCTAAGAGCTGACAAGTACAACTTGCCGGTTCACAATATTCTGTTGCAGTTACACAGAAAGAATTGTCTGGGTCACAGACTGGAGTCAAGGTATTCCCATCACATGAAAGTCCACTTGGTCCTGGTCCTGGAGGTAATGGACCTCCACCACCACCACCTCCTCCACCTGCCCCACCAGTCGTTGTCCCTAAAAGTCTAGACAATATAAAGCTAGCGATAGCAAAAGCTGAAAGGATAATTAAAAGTCCTATCACAGCTGAAATCAAAATCTTTTTAGCCTTGTCTATTTTACTAGGATCACCAGAACTCATCGTCCAAAGAAATCCAGCATAAAGAATTAAAACTAAAGCAATAACACCTAAAAAGCCAAGAAAAACTCGAATAACATTAGCGGCTATAATCCTCGGGTCTGTGTCTCCAAGACCAATACCGGATGCTTGATTAATTCCTGTATCAATTTGGGCCAAAACAGTATTTCCTATGACAAAAGCAAAGGAGAAAATAATCAAAAATACAGCAATTTTTTTAAAACTTTTTAACATTTAGTTACAAGGTAATGTGCTTAAAGCTCCTTCACAACAATAAGGGAAAGCAGTCGGGGTTGATGTTGGAGTTGGTGAACATCCAGGCCCAGCACTTGTATAAAAACAATTTTGATAAATATCTTTAAGGCCCGCATTAAACTCAGGAGTATAATCATTAAAATCAAGAAAAGGATCATGCCTTATTTCTATAGTAGTTTGCTTACTTGGAATATTGTCATATTTGGCGAGAGAAAAAGGCAAGGAACTGGTCGAATAAAGAGCAACTGAACCGATTGCAGTAGGTGGCCAATGTTTTATCATGCTAGAACTCATCATTAGCCTGTCAAAAGTAGCTGTTGGTCTTTCATTGTATCCGACATCAACATCCCCTATCCCAGGATAAATACTCAACATAGTTGGAGCGCTCAAAAGTATCTGATCTGAAGTATTAAAATCCCATCTATATGAATCTCCTTGAGTTAAAGGATCTGGAATATTTTCATTATAAGGTGGTAGACCACTTTGTGAATCAGGTCCTTGAGCGTTGCCATCTTTATTTCCATCCAAAGAATTATCAGCCATATCAACTGTTCCATCAAATGGGAAAAGAGCAGTTGCTTCACCAGTCATAACCAAAGTAGCTGCCTTAACTAATACCTCAATACTACTTGTAGCTGGCAAACAATATACTCTATCTCCACAAGAATTTCTGCCACAAAAATCTTCAGTTAGAAATTCAACTGTTCGATATTGATTTGAAATATAAAAATTACCATCAACAATGTCTGCCCCCGTTAAATCATTAACAACTATATTATTGAAGCCAGCAAGAGTAGAACCGCTTGATGAAAGTGGACTAACGGCTTCGTTAAAATTAATCTGTACTACAACATTTCTAGGTTCCGTCGTTGATGGATAAGGAATAACGCTTACTACTCTTGGAGGGGTAACATCTATTATGGTACTAACTAAGAACTGCCACACATAACCAATTGCGCCAATGGCTCCAGGAAAAGCATCCGTTCCATCCCCTTTATCCAACTGGCTTGAAAAAGCAACTGAATAATATAATGCTTCCGAAGGACTACCAAGATAATCAAATGGTTTGAACCGGAAAGTTCTATTGTCAGGCATAACATTTGCGATAACCTCGGTTACTAGCGTAGCAGTTGCCGTACCATCATCAGTTTTGTAAATTAAAACATAATCTTCATCAATTAAATCACACTCGCCTGGATCATTTTGTGAATTAGAATTAAAATCATCGCAATCTCCTAGGAGAGCATTTCCGTTTGTATTTTGAATAATTTGTGTTGGATCCATGTCCTCTTTGAAGGTAACAACTATACTTGTATTTCTTGGGACGTTTACTTGGTCACGTTCTGGATAATGAGATTCTATAATACTGTTTCCGGAAGTTGGGACGCCATTATTAAAACCACCAGCTCCACTGCCACTGCCACTGCCCCCACCCATAGAGGCCCCGAGCAAAGCATTTATAATAAACGTGGCTATTGCAAAAGCAGACAATATAATAATAAGGCCAATGGCCGCACTTGATAAAATCTTTTTTGCCTTATCTACCTTGTCTGGAGCTCCAGCACTCGTCATATACATCCAACCAGCATAAAGAATTAGAACCAAAGCAATAATACCAAGAAACCCTAATATCACCCTAATAACCCGCGCAACAATAATTCTCGGGTCAGTATCAGAAAGGCCAATCCCTGCTGCACTATTTATACCTGTGTCAACTTGAGCAAATACGAAATCTGGCAACAAAAAAATAGCTACAGCAAATAAAATACTGAAAACAGCTATTCCTAAAATCCTTCCTTTAATTTTTTTATTAAGCATGGAGGGCCTAAATTAATTCAAAATAAGACAAAACCAAGAGCCTTAACTCTCTTTGACTTTTCCACATTTTTATAATAGTATTATAACATAAATTACTAAAGAATGACCAGGCCCTATGGAGATGACAATAGACAGAATTATAAATAAGGTTAAAGAAAATAGTCCAGAAGCTGACTTGGATTTATTGCGCCTTGCTTATGATTTTGCAAATGATGCTCACAAGGGCCAAAAAAGAAAAACTGGAGAGCCCTATATCCAACACACCCTACATACTGCCTTTCTACTCGCTCAGGTTAAAGCCGATCCTGAAACTATTATGGCAGGACTTCTCCACGATGTTCCAGAAGATACTGAAAAAACATTAAAAGACGTTAAAGACAATTTTGGAGGTGAGGTAGCTTTTCTAGTAGAAGGGATTACAAAACTTTCCAAAATTAAATATAGAGGAGTAGACAGATACAATGAGTCTTTGAGAAAAATGTTTTTGGCCATGGCTCAAGATTTAAGAGTTATTTTAATAAAATTTGCTGACAGACTTCATAATTTAAGAACCCTAGAAGGTCTTCCTGAGAAAAAAAGAACAAGAATTGCTCGTGAAACCCTAGAAATTTATGCTCCAATTGCAGGACTACTTGGTATTTGGCGCTTTAAATGGCAACTCGAAGACCTCTGTTTTAAGCATCTCTATCCTGAAGAATTCAAAAAACTCGAATACAAATATGAGGTTGAACAACGAGTTGAGCGCAACCAATATATTCAAAAAATTAAAAAAGAATTAGGAAATAAGCTAAAAGAAGTCGGCCTTAAGGAGTTTGATATACTTGGCCGGTTTAAGCATCTCTATAGTATTTATAAAAAAATGCAAATCAAAAATAGACGTTTTGATGAGATTTATGATGTATTTGCACTGAGAGTAGTTGTCCCTAATATTTCTGACTGTTATCGAGTTCTTGGGGTTATTCACGAATTATGGAAACCAAAATCTTCTCGTTTCAAAGATTACATTGCTGTTCCAAAACCAAATGGCTACAGAAGTTTGCATACAACTGTTTTCGGGCCAGGTGGGAAAGCGACTGAATTTCAAATAAGAACCACTGAAATGAATGACGAGGCTTTTTACGGAATTGCCGCTCATTGGTACTACAAAAAAGAAGGAGGAATTCAGAAGAATGCTGAAAATCAGCCAAGATGGGTTAAGGATATTCTAGTAACTCAAAAAGAAGCTATGAATTCCAATGAATTTATTCAAAAAATTAAAATTGATATTTTCCAAAAACGAAAGTTTGTCTTTTCTCCCAAAGGAGATGTTTTTGATATGCCTGAAGGTTCTACTCCAATTGATTTTGCCTACGCCGTTCACACCGAAATTGGGAACCATGCAACTGGAGCGCTTGTAAACAATACTATGGCCAAACTCGACCAGACATTAAAGAATGGAGATATGGTTGAAATACTAATAGACAAAAAAAGAAAAGGACCCAATAAAGACTGGCTCAAATTTGTAAAGACAGGAAGAGCTAAAGATAAAATAAACCAAGCCCTGAAAGGATCATCTCATTTTGATAATATTATAAAACTACTGCCTTATACAAAAAAATAATTTTCAATGAAAAAACGGAGCTAAATAAATAGCTCCGTTTTGTTTTACGATTTACAAAAAGATACAGGAACTTCAGACTCTTCAGCAATTTGATAAACTGCAGCCATTCAACAGAATATTAAATTTTCGTTAGAGGTGTGACTTAAAAAGCCTCCATGAAGTTTAAAAAAAATTATTTTCTTTCGCGGACACTGCGCACTCTTTAGAATTCATTTTTTCTAAAAGCTCTTCAAAGGAATACTTTTTCTTTCTATTTTCACTCATCTTCGCTCTCCTCACTTATTTGTCAAGCTTAACAATCTTTCTTCCTTTAGCTTTTACTTTAGCTTCGTTCATAATCTTGTCATGATTTTCAAAATAATAATCAGTTTTTACAACATTGCAAGCAATCTCAATCTTAAACTCTCCTTTTTCGATATTTCCACTTTGATAAAAAATAACAACACAGCTAATAGGAAGTCTAGAATAAACCTCAGATTGAGAAGTAGCTGTTTCTCCTTTTTCCCACGAAATAATATCTTGTTTTTTAGCTAACTTTCTCACAAGCATCTCCTTTCGTAAATTAAATTTCAAATGAGCATTCCTTAACAAAAAAATCGTCTTTTGAGGACGATTTTTAAAAAACTAGTTTAAATATCCTCAAAGCAACAAAAATATATCACTAATAATAATATTAATAACGAGGTGAATTCCAAAGGAAGAGAGGGTGACCTGGGTCATTTGAGATATATTTTTATTGCTCTGATTGTTATACATATGTTAAATAATAAAATTTAAATTAGGGAGAAGAAGGGTCTCTTCTTCTCCCATAGTAATTTTTAAATAAGACTTATGATTGCTTGATTTAAAAATATTTAAGAAAGGGGCTGGGTTAGAAAACTGAATCCAACCAATGCTGCACCGGGGCGTGCTGGTGGATTTTCTGAAACCAAAAGTTTAGATGGTTTTATAAAATCTCCCAGGACTACAATACAATTTTTTTCAAATTCTGTGTGACCACAACTTTGACAGTATTTACCTGGATGGAGTTTATTTGTTTGACACTTTTTACACATCAAAACAAAATCTTTAATCACTTCACTTTCATCATTGTGTACACTTTTTTTATTTTCAATCGGACGAGGCAAACTAACAGAATCCATAAGACTACTAATACCTTTTTTCAAACAATCTTTTTGATGCAAAAGGCCTTTCCTTCTTTTCTCGCCAAGTCTTTTGTTTTTCAATTTCTTTTCGACTCGAACAAGGTCAGAACACAACTTAGTGTGCTTTTTTTCGGTTGAAGATAGTGGTCGCCCTTTCATAGTACCTCCTCTTAGGTATTGGTGTTAACCTGCAAGAACATTCTTAAGCTCTGATATTTTCTTCTCCAATGACTCCTTAGCCTCTTTTGTTTTTGCCGTTGGAAGAAAAAATTCGTATTTTTTAAGCTGGAAATTTAGATAACCTCTATCACTATCTGGATATGATTTTGCATCTGAATCTGGCATTTCACTTTCCCTTTCTTGATTATTAAAAGATCAAATTATACTCAAAAAAACCGTCCCTTATTGGACGGCCTACATATTTTTAGTTTATTTTATATAAATATATTAGTCGTCCAATTTTTTAACAGGTAAAATCACTGCCATTCTAATGACAGATAACTTGCCTAAAATTGTAAAACTATATTTATTCATATGTTAATTATACTAACATATTTTTAATTTTTGTCAAATACAAAAGGTGCTACGTAGCATGTTACGTAGCACCTTTTTATTTGAATCTGCGGATTAATTTATTCTTTAATTCCGTCTAGATCAACGTCATAAAGCATTGCTTCAACTATTAATCTATAATCAAGAATTTCATCTTCTGAAAACCAAATTTTTATTTCCTTCTCAGCTTCTTCTACTTCACCAGAAGCATGAATCAAGTTTCTAACGCTTCTCTCTCCTTGATCAGCCATAGCATAAGAGTCCAGGGTGTAGTCACCACGAATTGTTCCAACATCACTTGATAATGGCTCTGTTCCACCAGTAATCTTTCTTACCAATGGGATAGCACCAGCACCTTGCCAAATCATAGCAACAACAGGTCCAGCACTCAAATACTTTGCATTTCTCTCAAGAACAGCAACTCCACAATCTTTATTTGTCGCGAATGGGGATTTCAAGCCTTTCTTCTCATAAGAAGCGTTAGCTTTTCTTCCAACTTCCTCTAACCACTCTTCTCCACCAACCATATAATGTTCTGTTGCTCTCTCGGGTGTTGGCATTACCATTTTCATAGCAACTAGTTTTAAACCAACTTTTTCGTATCTTTTAATAATTTCGCCAATTAATGTTCTTTGAACTCCATCTGGTTTAATAATAACCACAGTTCTTTCGTTTTTTAGATGACTCATACAAAAATAAAATTCTATAAAAGTTTAATCAACTCAAATAGAATCATTTATAATTAAATATTATTTAAATTCCTTTTTTACCTTATCGAGAACTTCCGCTGGTGTCAAGTTCGCTTTTACAAGATAATCTTTTGCTCCCAATTCTTGCCCCTTCTGGATGTCTTCTTCTGTGCCTAGATTTGTTAAAAGAAAAACAGATATATTCTTTGTTTTGGTGTCCGCTTTTAATTTTTCGAGCACTGTAAACCCGTCTAGTTGTGGCATTATAATATCAAGAAGTATTAAATCAGGTTTATTACTTAAAGCTAATTCAAGACCATCAGCGCCATTATCGGCCATCAAAACTTCAAAATTAGCCTGTTCAAACTTTGTTTTATACATAGCGCTAATCATATTATCATCCTCCACTAGAAGTATTGTTTTTTTCCCATTTGCCATAATGTTTCTTTAATTTAATCTAATTATAGCAAGATAGCTTATTTTTTCAATAGACCTAATGAATTTGTCATTCTGGAATGAAGCGCCAGCGAAACGATAGAATCTTTAAACCATACCTCTTAATAAACCACTCCCAATCCAACCCCATCACTAAAAAAACTAATATCGCCATACGCATCGGTTCTAAATATTTTTGTTCCAATTTTATTAAGCATATTTAAAACGCCTATATTTGGATGTCCAAATTTATTATCCTCTCCAACAGAAATAACAGCATATTCAGGAGAAACAATGTTTATAAAGTTCTCATCGTTTGTCTTTGAACCATGATGAGCCAATTTCAAAACATCAGATTCTAACCCTCCATTATCTATTATCTCAAGCTCCTCTTCTCTCTCGGCATCTCCCATAAACAAAAAACTTTTATCACCATAAGCCAATCGAGAAATAACAGAAGTGTTGTTCACATTTTTGTGGACTTCTTTGCTAATATCCTTTTCGGGATATAAGATATCAAAATATAGATTATCCCCCAATTTTATTCTTTGTTTTTTATCAATGACAATTATCTCCGCTCCTTCTCTCTCGGCTTCCTCTAAAAATGTTTTATAAATTATCGAGTCGTAATCAATTCCTGAATACATAATCCTCTCAACATCATACCTCCTAATTATCTCAATTAAACCAGTAAGATGATCTTCATGAGGGTGGGTTAATATCATCAACTCTATGTCATTATTCCAAAAACCCAATCTGCTACTCAACTTTTCCAAAACGCTGTTGTCGGGACTACCATCAATCACAATATCTTGACCATAGGGAGTTTTAATCAAAGCAGAGTCCCCTTGTCCAACGTCGAAGAAAATTACTTCGAGTTTTTTTGAAACATTATTTTTTATAAATAAAAAAACTGTAATTAATATAATCACAATTCCAAAAAATAAATATATCTTTTGCCATTTATTCATAAAAACTAAACAGGCAAAGTGTGTTTCAATAACATCTGCTCTCTTTGTTGTCTCACTAGTTTTTTAGTAGTTTTTCTGTTCCAGTCTTCTCCTTTCAAGATATTGGCGAGCCAATCTCCGGCAATCAAATGTGGCATCATCACGTAGTCTGCCCCGGCCTCATACATCTCGTTAAGAAAACGAACATATGAAAGAGTCCCTATAATTATTGGTTTTGAATGGCTTTCTCTAACATGCTTTATCATTGTTACCTGACAGCTACTGCTTGGCAGAGTGGAAATAATCATTTTAGTGCTTGCCAAGGGCAACTCGGATAATAACTCTATATCTGTAGCATCACCAAAAAAACAAGGAACATTTCTAGTTTTTAACTTCTCGATAGCAATAGGATCAAAATCAACAACAGCAAAATTAACCTTCATTTCACTTAAAGCATCAACAACTTTCCATCCTATTCTATGATATCCAAAAACCAGAACATCATATTTTTTTAATTTTTCTTCGGGGCTTGAATATTTGTCCTTTCCAAAAAGTCTTAAAAATCCTTCCATCTTTTTATAAATCTGACCATTGTACATTATTAAATAAGACGAAATAAATATTGTCACAAGGGCTACAAAGGTAAATAGGGGTAATAAATTAGAATTCATAAAACCTTGTTGCTCAACAACAAATAAAAACACAAAACCAAATTCAGATACTTGCGCTGCTGTAAGACCAGCCCTAAAGGAAACTCTTCTTGAGAATTTCATTGTTCTGTAAAGAACGTACAGGATAAAAGGATTCCCTATTAAAACAAAAAGGGAAAGAATAATCCCTGGAACAATCACCTCCCCAAAACCACCAATGTTCATTTCACTTCCAAGAATTATAAAAAACATTACAATAAAAAAATCTCGAAGAGGTTTTAATCTACTAGTAATCTCCTCTCTATAAATAGAAGAACCTAGAGAAAGGCCGGCAACAATAGCACCCACCTCAAGAGATAATCCAACCCATTCAGCCAGTCCTGCCACAGAAAAACACCAAGCTATAGTAAATATCAAGAGAAATTCACCTGATTTAGCAACCCTATTTAGGAGCAATAGAATAATTCTTGATGTTAAATATATTGCCATCAAAAAAAGTGTGCTCTTTAAAAGTACGGCTGTTAACGAAAAAGCAATCGGCCCGCCCTCTTTAAATGCAGGCAGCATCATCAAGAGTACTATCGCAATAATATCTTGAATAAGCATAAGTCCAACAGTGTAGCGACCGTAAACTGTTTCCGTCTCCCTCTTCTCAGCCAAAAGCTTCATTATAATAATAGTCGAAGAAAATGTGATAGCGATAGCAAGATAAGTTGAAAATTCTCTATCAAACCCAAGCCAAGTCAATATCAAAAAACCAACTAGGGCCGTAAAAAGAACTTGCCCTCCACCAGTAACAGCGGCAACCTTCCCTATCTTTTTTAAAAAGTGAAAATTAAGACTAAGCCCAACCAAAAACAATAGAAGAATAACTCCAAACTCGGCAAAAATATGAAAATACTCCTGGCTACTATTTATAATATTTAGAAAAACAGGTCCAACTAAAATACCCGTAATTATATAGGAAATAATTAAGGGTTGTTTAAGTAATTGCACCAAAAAAGAAACAGCAATAGCTACCCCTAAAATGATACTTATATTTAGAAATATTGAATCGACCATAAGTTGTTTTATGTTTATATTATAACATAAATTTATTTATTTTGCTTTTATTTCCAAATACTTTGACATAATTATTAAAATTGCGTAAATTTATGTTACAATTTAAAAAATATGCAATATAACAATTGTCCAAAATGTGGAACAAAATATAAAAGAAACCAAATTGATAACAAAAATATTTATCAAAATCTTTTTGCATGTCAAAAATGTAATTTTATTTTTTATAATAACCCAAAACCTGCTGTGGTAGGATTAATTTATAATAACGAAAATAAATTACTTTTAGTAAAAAGAAAAATTAAACCTTATGTTGGATACTGGGACTTGCCTGGTGGTTTTGTTAATGCAAATGAAAACCCCTCTAACTCAATCATTAGAGAAATTAAAGAAGAACTAAACCTAGATGCTAAAATAATTAATATTGAAAATACTTTTACAGAAAATTATAAAAACAAAGGAAGAAATAACGAATAATATAATTTAGTTATCATTGCTTACCATCCTTTAAAGATATGGTAGCCATGGATGATGTAAGTGACTACAAATTTTTTTCAATAAATAACTTACCAAAAAAAATCGCTTTTCCGGAAAAAAGAAAATTTTTTAGCAATCTAGTCAAACAAAGAAACTAAACTTCCAATTGGAAGCTTAGCTTCTAAGTAAGATATTTTACTATAAGCTATAAATTTTCCGCAAAAAACTTATCAATATCTTCAACTTTAATCGTCTCTTGTTTCATTGTGTCTCTATCTCGAACAGTTACTGTCCCTTTTTCAAGAGTATCAAAATCAACAGTCAAACAATAAGGTGTTCCAATCTCATCTTGTCTTCTATATCTTTTACCAACATTTCCATTATCATCAAACTCGCAAGTATATTTTTGACTTAAATTAGCAAAAACTTCTTTTGCTTTTTCAACCAAATCTGGCTTATTTTTAAGTAATGG
>JAQIDC010000029.1 GCA_027858235.1 Patescibacteria group bacterium
TAAAACATCAAAATATTGCCAATATTTCTTACGCCACCTGTATTTTTTTCTAAAATACTTAAAGAATCTTCGAATAACCATCTTGGCACCAATCACATTATGTATTGTATCCTCTATGAATAAGTAACTGAGAGGGGTTGACAAATATTTGCATGTGTGATATATTACAATGTTGTTTAAAAAAAGAATATAATAATCAGTTCGTCACTCGTTCATTTTGCTAACCAAGGGAGGAAAATATGTCTTGTCCAAAAGCTCTTACAAAAGGAAATAAAATTGTTGTACATTTTCATGCTGGCAGAGAATCCGCAGGAAGCCCCGGTTATAAAATTGGTAATTTTATTAGTGTTGAAGTGCCTGAAAAAAACAAAGACTGTCTGTTTCCTTACCTACTTCTTGATGTAGGTGGCAAAGAAAATGTAATTCCAATTAATGCAATTAGACTAATTAGTCTTAATGTGTGATAAATTGTGTCACCAGCCCAGGAGTTGTTATTCCTGGGTTTTTTATTTAATATTATTATGTGTTATTCTATTAAATAGAAATTAAATATCAATTATGAAAAATACATACATTTTATCTCTAGGTGGTTCACTAATTGTTCCGGAAATCGGAATAATTGATTGGAAATTTTTAAAAGCGTTTCGAACACTTATTCTAGCTCGCATAAAAAAGGGTGAAAAGTTTTTTATTATTTCTGGTGGAGGAGCCACCGCTAGAAACTACATTCAAGCCGCAGATAGAATAGTTAAAACCAGTGACAATGATCGTGATTGGCTCGGAATTCATGCCACTAGATTAAATGCCCATCTTTTAAGAACAATATTTCGAGACGTGGCTCAGGCAAGCATTATTAAAAATCCTAGCTTTAAACTACAGGTTAAAAAAAAGGTAGTTATAGCTGGTGGCTGGAAACCAGGATGGTCAACGGATTATGTTGCCACACTCATCGCCCAAGAATACGAAATAGAAAAAATTATAAACCTTTCAAATATTGATTATGTTTATACTCAAGATCCGAAAGAAAATCCAAATGCCCAAAAAATAGAAGAAATAGATTGGACCAACTTTCAAAAAATTGTTGGAAAGAAATGGAGTCCAGGACTAAATGCCCCTTTTGACCCAATCGCAAGTCAAAAATGCAATCAATTAAATTTAGAGGTCTCAATTTTAAACGGAAAAAATATTAAAAATCTCATCAAATATTTTGAAGGAGATAAGTTCAAAGGAACAATTATAAAAAATAAAAAAGAGCGGTAGTGTCCGCTCTTTTGGTTTCATAGAAAACTAATTTCTATTTTTACATTTAGTTTTTCTAAATCCTTTCTAAGCTTTTTTTTATTTAACTTTTTCTTTATTCTTGATTTGTTTACAATCTTTAAATAATATGTCCCTTTATCATAAAAGGCTGTAATTCTCATATTATCACCAGAGGCACCAATATTATTTAGATATTTTTTCGTTACTACAATTATTAGCGCTCTTGTATTTATTACTCGCTCTTCCTTTTCTTTGCTCAGTCTAGCAAAAGTTAAAACCATCAACAGTTGCATCTCACTAAAAGCGAAACTCGGTATCATGTCTAGCAAAATTTGGTTATTGTCCAAAAACAAAATTTTTTTATTTTTCTTCTTGTTAACATCTCTCTGTTCGTCATTGAATGTTTTCTGTATTTCTAAATACATTTTTTCACTAAATTGAATAAATGTGCTACGCATGTCTATTTTGGTTGAAAACTCTCTGTCATCATCATCGAATGAAAATTCTTTAAATATTGATAAAAATTTAATCCAAGTATTCTCGTACATTTCATTAAAAGTTTCTGGTCTATCTTCATTTAACATGTTGCCTCCTTTTTTAATGTGCAAAAACATATCTTAGCCTAAAATCATCTTTTTATCAAGTGTTAGTGGTGAATTAATTGAATTTAAGCTTAATAGCTGGTATAATTTTTTTATAAATTAAACAATTTTATGCCAATTCCACAACTTAACAAGACATATAAATCACAGCAAAGCTGGAGAAAATTAAAAAACACCAAATCTCCTAAAAAGAGAGCCTCACTAAAAAAATCTTCTCCAAAAAGAAGGAAGAATAAAGATAATTATTCCAGTTTTTTTGCTAATTTTAAACGAAAAATTATACTTTCTATTCTATTTTTACTGGTTTTGTCTTTTTTAGTTGGTTCTGTTTCTGTCGCCTTTATTGCCCGAGGTCTTCCTGACCCAAACAAGCTCATGGAAAGAGAATTGGCCCAAACAACTAAGATATATGATCGAACTGGGGAAACCGTTCTTTATGAAATACATGGAGATCAGCAACGAACGCTGGTAAATCTAGAAGAAATACCTGAATATATAAAATGGGCATCTATTTCTATTGAGGATAAGAATTTTTACAAACACAATGGGGTTAGTGTTTGGGGTATTCTCAGAGGCGTCGTTTGGCAAAAATTAAGAGGAAAACCTGTTCAAGGCGGCTCAACCCTCACTCAACAATTCATTAAAAACGCTGTTTTAACGAACGAAAGAACTATAACCAGAAAGGTCAAAGAATGGATTCTTGCCTATAAGCTTGAACAAAAATTTTCCAAAGATGAAATATTACAACTCTATTTAAATGAAATTCCTTATGGATCAACTGCTTACGGAATTGAAGCAGCTAGTCAAAAATATTTTGCAAAAAGTGCTCGTGATATTAGTTTAGCTGAAGCGGCAATATTAGCAGCGCTTCCCCAAGCGCCCACTGCTTATTCTCCCTATGGAAACAATAAAGATCACTTAATCGTTAGACAACACTATATTCTTGATTTAATGGTTGAACAAAACTATGTTTCTAAAGAAGATGCCGAAATAGCAAAAAACTTTGAGCTTGTTTTTAAAAAACAGACCGCTAACATAAAAGCGCCTCATTTTGTAATGTACATAAAAGAACTTCTCTCAGAAAAATACGGCGAAAAAATGATTGAACAAGATGGCCTTAAAATAACTACAACTCTTGATTTATATAAACAAGAAGTTGCTGAAGAAATAATTACTGAGCTTGGTGACAAAAACAACGAAAACTATCAAGCCACAAATTCCGCCCTTGTATCAATTGACCCAAAAACAGGACAAATTCTTGCTATGGTTGGATCGAGAGATTATTTTAATGACAAAATTGATGGTCAGGTAAATATTACAACCAGCCTTAGACAGCCAGGGTCGTCAATGAAACCATTAATTTATGCCTCAACTTTTCTAAAAGGATTAACTCCTAGTTCTATTCTCTATGATGTTGTAACCAATTTTTCACAAGACAAAGAAAATCCCTATGAACCACACAATTATACCTTAGAAGAAAATGGACCAGTTTCAATTAGAAAAGCCCTTGCTGGTTCTCTTAATATTCCTGCCGTAAAAGCGCTTTATATCGCTGGTGTTGAGAATGTTCTTGATTTAGCAAAAAATGTTGGTTATACCAGCCTAGGAGATAAAGATCGTTTTGGATTATCTTTAGTCCTTGGAGGAGCGGAGGTTAGGTTAATCGAACACACTAACGCCTATTCGGCTTTTGCAAGAGAGGGGAACATTAGTCCCATCACCTCTATCTTAAAAATTGAAGATAAAGATGGCGTTATTATTGAAGAATGGAAAGAAGATAGCAAAAAAGTCCTCGACCCTAAAGTGGCCCGTGCTATAAATGACATTCTCTCAGATAACAATGCCCGTTCTTATGCTTTTGGTGAAAATAATTGGCTCACACTTGGAGATAGACCAGTTGCTGCCAAAACAGGCACCACAAACGACTACAGAGACGCCTGGACTATCGGCTACACACCATCTCTTGTCACTGGTGTTTGGGTTGGAAACAACAACAACGACGAGATGAAAAGAGGAGCAGCTGGAGGGGTTGTTGCTGCGCCAATTTGGAATTCTTATATGAAAAGAGTTTTAGGAGATACTCCAAAAGAAGAGTTTAATAAATTTGAGAAAGAATTGACCGGTAAAGCTATCTTGGACGGCATTATTGAAGGTAAAAAAACAATTAAAATCGACACTATCTCTGGTCTCCTAGCAACAGACGAAACACCAGAAGAGTTTATTGAAGAAATTACCCTGGAAGAGCATCATTCAATTTTACACTACATTGACAAAAAAGACCCCCTAGGAAAAATACCAGAAAAACCAGAAAAAGATTCTCAATACCTGGAATGGGAAGAAAAAATTAGGGCCTGGGCTGAAAAAATATCTTCAAGTACTATCGCCAGTATCCCAACAGAGTATGACAACATTCATAGTGAAGAAAATAAGCCAGCGCTCAAAATCACATCCCCAAAAAACAAAACCAAAAAAGACAATCTAGAACTAATAGTTACTGTGGAGACAAGCGCGCCTAGAGGAGTTAATCATGTTAATTATTATATAGATAATTATTTAATTTCCAAAACCTCCCGACCACCCTTTTCTTTAAATGAAAATATTTCCTATTTAAAAAACGGGGAGCACACCCTTAGGGCTCTTGCCTGTGATGATGTTTTTAATTGTCAGGAGGATGAAATTAAATTCAATCTAAACATCCAAAATAATATTATTTCTGATACTATCAAATTAGAACTACTTGAACCGAGTAATGGTTTGGCGGTTTCAAATTTTGATTTTCCGCTTAAACTAAAAACCCAAAATGACAACTCAGGTCAAGTGGCGGTAATTAATTATTATTTCATAAACGATAAGCTTGAAAAAATATATATTTCTTCAAATGCCCCTGTAAAGTCAACCATTAATGAAGCCCTGTGGATTGAAGCCCCGGTTAGTGGAACATACAAAATTTTTGCTGAAAGCACTTCGTGGACTTCTCAGGTTGTTAAAACCAACGAGTCCCTCATCATAATAAACAACACCCTGGACATGGCCAGTAGCGCGGAGACTATAATAGAATAAAATTACCAACAAAAAAACAGACTCGCTCCGGTCTGTTTTTTTGTTATCTTAAAATTGTATATTTATTCTATTCTTGATATTAATTTTTTCTGCCAATATAATATTGTTAATTTTTTCATCTATATTGTTTGCGGAAAAAATCTCTAGTGCGGTTACTATCTCTCCTTCTTTATATCCTACGTCTCGTGTTCTAAAAAAAACTTCTTCACCTAATTCTTTTATAAACTTTTCTTTATTTTCATTTATCTCTGTTTTTATAAAATCAAGAATATAATAATTACCAAACTCCCTCCCTTTGTCTAACTCGTCTAGAACATCCTCTCTCTCAATGCTTATATCACTGCTTTCTTTTTCTATATTTAGTCCCATTAATTTTCTAAACAACCTAACTACGTTTTCACTGGTATATTTTTCATTAATTTGACCGTTCAAAAATACTCCCGGAGAATTAATTTCTTTATTATTAATTTTTATTTTATCAAAAAATTTAAAACTTGCTTCATCAAATCGGAAATTTTCAAACACATGTTTTACATCTTCTATTTTTTTATCGTCAAAATAAACGACTCCTCTTACTAATTGTTTTATCATAAATTATTGTTTTATTGGCATTATTACATAAATATAAGTCTCGTCTTTCTCGGCTTTAATGATACAAGGAGTGTTAGCGTCACTAATTTCTAGCGTCACATTTTCAGAAGACATATTATTTAGACAGTCAAGTAAATATCTATAATTAACTACTATCCCGTTATCCTCCCCCGTAACTAAAGCTTCTGTTTCAGTAATATTTTCTCCAGCTTGACCCATAACCGAAGAAACAACTATTTTATTTTTATCTTTTGGAAAATCTAGGTTTATGTCATTTATACCAGTTTTTGAAAAAAGAGAAGACATTTTAGCAACCCTAGTTAGTTCCTGTCTTGAGATATTTGCTTTGGTATTGCTTTTGGTTGGTATAATTTGTTTATAGTCTGGATATTGTCCTTCTATAAGTCTAGAAATTAGTTCCGTTCCACTAATTAGAAATTTGATTTGATTTTCACTAATTTTTATTTCAACATTTTCCTCCTCAAGAGCCGAACCGTCTTTAAAGTTAGAAAGAATTCTAGTTAACTCTTGAATGGTTTTTGCTGGAACAATAACCTTAATGTCTTTTTTCCCTTTTTCCTCTAAAATTACTTTTTTTTCTGCCAAGCGATAACTGTCGGTTGCTACTAATAAAAGCTCGTTTCCAAAAATCTCAAACAACACCCCTGTTAATTCCATTCTTGTTTCACTATTTGATGTGGCAAAAACAACTTGAGAAAGTGATTTTTTTAAATTCTTCACTTTTACTAAATAGGTTTCGCTGTTTTCAATTTCAGGAATTAACGGAAATTCTTCTGAGCTTGTCCCTTTTATTTTTGTATTATAGTTTTCACAATTTATTATTATTTCATTTCCAACCACCTCTAATTCTACTTTTTTATTAGGAAGGAGAGAAATGTAGTCAAATAAAATTTTTGAATCAACCGTAAACTCACCAGCAACATCCACCTTTCCTCTTTTTTTATTTATAATTCCAATCTCCAGGTCGGTGCTAGTAAAATTAATATTTCCTTGGTCAGATTTTATTAAAATGTTATTTAAGATTGGTAGGTTTATATTTTTTCCAGCAATATGACCAACAATATAAAGCGCCTCCTTTAAGTTTTCTTGTAAAATTGTAAATTTCATATAATGCTTAGTCAATAATATTGGTATTATAAATTAACTGTTTAATTGAGTTAATGTCTTGTTTGAGTTTTTCATTATCAACCACCTCTTTGGCAATCTTGTTATATGCGTGCATTGCCGTGGTGTGGTCTCGTCCTCCAATTTCACTTCCTATGGTTGGATATGAAGTATTTATCTCTTCTCTCATTAAATACATAATAAGCTGTCGTGGATAAACAAGTTCTTTTTTTCTACTTTTCCCTAAGATTGCCTTAACATCAATATCATAATATTTAATAACTGAGGCAATAATATCTTTTGTGGTAATTGATTTTGATTGGAAGTTGGAAATTATGTTGTTTAATATACCCTTGGTTGATTCTAATGTTGGTGTTGAATTATTAAATTCATGAAAAGCAATAATTCTATTTAGGGCCCCCTCTAATTCTCGAATGTTATTTTGAATGTTTTCGGCTATATAATAATAAATATCATAGTCTAGTTTATAGTTTTTTTCTCTACACTTGTTTTCTAATATTGCAATTCTTGTTTCAATGTCTGGATTTGATATGTCGGCTATCATCCCCCACTCAAACCTAGAGAGAAGTCTTTTTTCTAGGGCCGGAATAGATTTTGGTGGTCTGTCTGATGTTATTACTATTTGTTTATTTGTCTGGTGGAGTTCATTAAATGTATGAAAAAATTCTTCCTGGGTTCCATCTTTCCCGGCCATAAATTGAATGTCATCAATTAATAATAAATCAATGTTTCTATATTTTTCTTTAAACTCTTTTGCTCTCCCCCCTCTTACTGATTGAATATATTCATTAGTAAATTTTTCAGAGGTTACATACATCACTTTATCTGTTTTTTTGGTGAGTTCGTGGCCAATTGCTTGGAGAAGGTGGGTTTTCCCTAAACCAACCCCACCATAAATAAACAATGGATTATACGCCACTCCGGGATTTGCGGCCACTGCTTGACATGCGGCATGAGCCAATTCGTTTCCTTTTCCGGCTACAAAATTTTCAAAATTATATTTATGGTTTAGCCCATATTTATTAACATTAGAAACAGTGCCCAGGCCTTCTTTTTTTGGTTCAGAAAGTTGATCGTTATTTTTTTTAAATTTTTCAGTAGGGGTTAATGATTTTTTTGTTTCAACTTTATATAAAATGCTTTTAATTTTTTTATCAATAACATTCTCTAGTGCTTTTACTATTTCATCGTGATATTTTTTCTCTAACCAAGCCTTCGTAAAGGTATTTGGAACACAAACAACAACACTTGTATCTTCGATTGAGGAAATAAACGTATTTTTAAACCATGTGGTAAAATTTGCTTTAGAAAGGGTTAACTCAATTTCACCCAAAACTGCTTCCCAGATTTGTTCATGATTCATAGTATTTTTTAATTTAATTTTATGTTTCGAATTATAACAAGTATTTCAATTAATAAAACCCCTTGTTTTGTTTACAAGATGTTGATAAAAAGTTAATAAGTCTCATTTTAATAAAAACTTAATAAATACTAGTTTCTCTTTGTTTAATTAAATATAAATATATAAATATAGTTATAATAATAAGTGGTGTTAATAAGCACTGAATTATTAATTTAAAGTAAAAAACTACTCGAAAAATACTGTTAACAGCGCGGTTGATAAACTATTAATATATTTTAATAAAGTGTTAATATATTAACTAGTAATTTGGAAAACCAAAAGTTATTAAGATAATATTAAAATGAATTAACAAAAAAATTTTAATTATAAACAACTTTTGAACACCCAAAAATCGCCATTGACTTTATATAATAATAATGTTACTTTTACTAAGTAAAAATAAATAAATTAGTAATATTATGCCAAAAAGAACATTCCAGCCAAACGTGAAAAAAGGAAAAAAGAAGCACGGCTTTATGAAAAGAATGCAAACAAAAGACGGTCAAAATGTAATTAAAGCCAGAAGAGATAGGGGAAGAAAAGTTTTAACTAAATAAAACAAAAATATGTTTGCTAGTAAAAATAGATTAAGCAAACAAAAAGATTTTGACAACATTTTTAAAAATGGAAAAACCATTAAAAGTGGTTTTTTTAAAATAATTTTTTTTGAAAATAGGTTTAAAATAAATAGATATTCTATAATAGTAAATAAGAAAGTAAGTAAAAACGCAATTACTAGAAATAAAATAAAGCGTATTGTTAGAAAGCAAATTAAAGAATATACTTTTAATAATAACAACAAAGACATTGTTTTTATAGTTTATCCAAACTTTTTAGAAAAAACTAAAGAAAGCACAAATGAAATCAAAAAAGCTCTTAGCAAAATTGATATATATAGATTTTTTGTTTAGAAAACTTTTTGTATTAGTTATTAAGTTTTATCAAAACACAATATCACCTGACCACGGTTTTTTTAAATATTTATATCCCCATGGATATTGTAGATTTAGGCCCACGTGTTCAGACTATTCTATACAAGCAATAGAAAAACACGGAATAATTAAAGGTACAATTAAAGCCTCTTGGCGTATATTGAGATGTAACCCCTGGAACAAGGGTGGTTATGACCCATTAAAATAATTTATGTTTCAAACATTTTTTTATCAACCAGTTCTTAATCTTTTAATATATTTATATAATATAGTCCCCGGTAACGATCTTGGTGTGGCTATTATTTTGTTGACCATAATAATTAAACTTTTATTGTTACCGCTTTCAAAAAAATCAATCAAAAGCCAAAAAGAGCTTCAAGAAATTCAACCAAAAGTAGAAGAACTTAAAAAGGAATATAAAGACAACAAAGAGGAAATGGGCAAAAAAATGATGGCCCTCTATAAAGAGCACAAAGTTAATCCATTTTCTTCATGCCTACCCCTATTAATACAACTACCTTTCTTAATAGCTGTTTTCCAGGTTTTTAGGAAAGGCTTTTCTGACGAAACGCTTTCTTTGGTTTATCCATTTATTGCTAATCCTGGCCACATAAACCAACTTGCCTTTGGATTTATAGATCTATCTGTTCGAAACATTCCTTTGGCGGTTTTAGCCGGCGCATCACAATTTTGGCAAACAAAAATGATGATGACTAAAAAAGCTCCAATTGTTAGTACGGGAGCAAAAGATGAAAACATGATGGCAATGATGAACAAACAAATGATGTATATGATGCCAGCGCTAACTGTTTTTATTGGTATAACGCTCCCCGGCGGCCTAACTTTTTATTGGTTTTTAACCACATTGTTCACAGTTTTTCAACAACTATATATATTTAAGAGAGAAGAGACTAAAATTGAAGTAGTAAAATAATTTAATAGCACCCATTTAATGATTGGTATATTTGATTCAGGTTTTGGTGGAATTTCAATATTAAGCGATTTTCACAATAAAGCCCCCGAATATAGCTATATATATTTTGGGGACAATATTAATGCTCCATATGGAGATAAAAACACTAAAGAAATATATAATTCTACAAAGAATGCTGTAGAATTTTTATTTACAGAAGGGGCTGTTTTGGTAATTGTAGCCTGCAACACTTCTTCTGCAAGGGTTTTAAGGAAGCTCCAAGATGAGTATTTTAATAAAAAATATAAAAATAAAAAGGTACTAGGAATTATTATTCCCAATATTGAAAATATTATTCATCAACTTCCCCCCAATTCCAGACTAGGAATAATTGGGACGAGTCACACAATTGGTTCTCAAAAATACCAAAACGAAATTTTAGATAAACGAAACGACGTTCAAATATTTTCAAAAGCCTGTCCAATGTTTGTCGAGAAAATAGAAAATAATAAGTTTAAGAGTTTAGGCTTTTTGGCTAACATTAAAGAAGAAATTGCACATTATAGTAATAAAAATATATCCTATCTTTTATTGGCATGTACACATTTTTCATTTATCAAAAAAGAAATTAAACAACATCTTAATCCCAGTATACAAATAATTGATTCTTCTGAAATTATTATTAAAAAAACACAAGAGTATTTATTTAGACACAAGGAATTAAAAATAAAAAAAGAACGGAATACCATTCTTTACACAAGTGGTGACTTAGTTTTATTTAAAAAAATTTCTTTAAAACTCTTAAGGCCAAGTAGTAAAAGAAATTTAAAATTTTTAAAACATTCTACCCTTTCCAACAATTAACTTAACCTTTTTTTCACTAATTTTAATCAATACTGGAGTTTGAACTTCAAATGATTTATCTAAAACAAGGTTTTTATTTTTATTTTCAATAATGATTTGATCAAAGATAAAAACACTTTTAACTTTCTTTTCTTTTTTTGATTTTATAAACAACTCTATTTTATTGTCATTTGGAAGACAAACAGTATTGTCAGGTAATTCTTTATTGCTTAAATTGAGGTTATTAATAATAACACTGCCTTGATCTATAATTTCAATTGTATAGTTTTCATCAATTTCAACCTTTGTTCCCATTGTATTTATACTAGCCTGACTCAGAAAGTATAAATTATTTGCCTTAACCATGTTTAGCTCTTCGATTCTTCTTGATGATAGTATTTCACAGGCGTTTAGAAAGTTCGAAACTCCCAGGTTTAGCGAAATTTCATTATTTTCTTTCCCGACAGGTATAATAAAAATCGGAATCTTCAATGCATCTGGATGGTCTGAAGTGCAAACAGAATTCAATATCTTGTTTAGGGTGTGATTGTTTCCAACTGCAATTAAAGTTTTAGCACCCATTTTAATCTCATTATCAATTGAACCAACTACATTTTTTAAAAGACTTAAGCGGATGATTTTACCATTTAAACCAAGGTCTGTAATTCTGGTTTCAATTTTAGAAAGAGTATTACTATATTTTTTTTCCGACAAAAAACTATCGTATATAAAAATATTCATATTTGTTTAGCCTCTTTTACTTCCGTCTTCTTGTCTTTCGTCATATTGCATGCACCATTAAAGATAGCTCCGTTTTCAACTGATAAGGTCGAAGCCTGAATGTCTCCGTAGACTTTAGCTGTTGATGAAAGTTCTAAATACCCATGTATAATAAGGTTCCCATGAACTTCTCCGCTAATTTTAGCCTGTTTTGCTTCTATGTTTGCATTAATCTTTGCCTTTTCTCCAATAAACAGATTGTTGCTTGTTTTTATTGCACCCTCAAGCGATCCCTCTACAATTATATCGCCCTCACCAAAAAAATTACCCTTCACCTTGATAGATGGGCCAATTATGGTTTCGGCATTTTTAATACTCACCTCTTCATCTTTTTTAAACATATAATATACTTATTTATAATTTAATATTATGATTATAGCAATTAGACAGCAATTATTCAACTAAGTGTTTGCAAAAAAACTAAAAAAATGTAAACTGTAAAAGTACAATATAAGTCCCCGTAGTTTAACGGATAAAACAAGGCCCTCCTAAGGCCTAGATAGAAGTTCGATTCTTCTCGAGGACACATATTATAAGACGAAAAGCATTATATGTCAATGTTCCACGTGGAACAATTTGGGCCATTAGCTCAGTTGGTTAGAGTGCTTGCATGGCATGCAAGAGGTCAAGGGTTCGAATCCCTTATGGTCCACCAAAAAATATTAAAAACCATAAGGGTGAGAACCCTTGTGTGTGACTAATGTTTGGAATTATACATACAACGCTTCTAGGCAAGAATAAATGGAAATTGTACAAACATTTTCGATTGGAGTGTTGGGGACCACTCCGCTCGAACCCGACTACCGGCAGGTCCTTTATGGCCCAATTAAAACAAAAGAAATACAACTCATTTCCTGTTTAGCTAAGAGCAGACAAAAGTTTCGTAGTTATAATTATATACAATTACAATAAATAGTTATTTAAGTCCACAGCTATGTAGACTTTATTAGACTTATTAACATATTCTGTTAATAAGTTGTGTAAAAATGATTAATTTAAACAAGGAGAACAATTTAAACTATAGAAGTTTTATAGGAGTGGATGAGGTTGGAAGAGGTTGTTTAGCGGGACCAGTAGTTTCGGCAGCGGTTTTTGTTAGCAAGGAGCAAATTGGCGAAATTGCTGAAATAAATGATTCCAAGTTAGTTTCTAAAAAAAAGCGAGATATTCTCTATTTAGAAATAATTAACAACTATCCTTTTTCCATAGGATTGGTTAGCAATATTCAAATAGATAAATTAAACATTTTAAATGCAAGTCTTCTTTCTATGAAAAGAGCGCTTGATAAGATCAAACATAAGAGCGAAATAGTTTTAGTAGATGGCACTTACAAGATTCCAGGTTTTTTAGAGAAACAACAAACCCAAATAAAAGGAGATCAAAACTTTTATTCAATTGCTGCCGCTTCGATTGTTGCCAAAGTTGTTCGCGACAAAATGATGGAAGTATATTCAAAAAAATTTCCAAACTATTCATTTTATCAGCACAAGGGCTATGGGACAAAACTACATAAAGCCGAGATTGTGAAATTTGGAACTTGTAATATACATAGAAAAAGCTTTAAGTTAAACTAAAAAACTTGTTTATAAATGGAATTTAATTTATAATATTATCAGAGTAAATAAATATATGAATAATATTTTTGGAGGCAATAAACTTCTTTATTTTGAAGAGATTATAAAAAAAGCAAATTTGAAAGAAGGAATGAAGGTGGCTGATCTTGGGTGTGGAACCCACGGTTATTTTATTTTTAAACCATCGTTTATTGTTGGAACAACAGGTTCAGTATATGCTGTTGATGTTCTTAAGCCCGTGCTTGATAACATAAACAAAACCATTAAGCTTGAAAACCACAAAAACATAACAACAATTTGGTCTAACCTTGAAAATTACAAGGCAACTAAAATAGATTCAATGATTTTAGATTTTGTATTTTTAGTAAACGTTTTACATCAATCTAATAAAAAGGTTGATATATTAAGAGAGGCAATTCGAATGTTAAAAAAGAATGCTAAAATAGTTATTGTGGACTGGGTAGAAGGGGCCTCAGTAATTGGGCCCGAAAAAGATAAAAAAATAAATAAAGAAAATTTAATTATAGCGCTTCAAAAACTAGGATTAAATTTAGAGGAGGATTTTGTAGCTGGGAAGTTCCACTACGGTTTAATTTTTAAAAAAATATAGAATATGAACAGTTTACTAAGTTTAAAATTTTGGTTTTCAATAAATCCTGGCGCCTTGTCACCTTTGGGCCTAAAACTATTTTTAGTTTTAGTGTTTTTTTTCGTTGTTTTAAGTGTGGTGCTGAAAATACTAATTATGAATACCAAAGAGAAACTCCACAGAAGGCTATTTAGAAAGATTCTTTCTTTATCTGTTACTAACATTTTTCTTTTGTTGGTAATGTTTTTTTTAATGTATGAAAAAGCCCCATTTTTATCTTCAAGATTTTGGTTTTTAGTTTGGGGAACCGGTATTGTTGTTTGGCTGGTTTATATTTATGGATTTTATTCTAAAATTCCTAGCCAAAAAGAAGAAAGAGAAAAAAATTTACAATATAACAAATATCTTCCATAATTACCTAATGTTAGCTAAAAATACTCAAAAAACAGGCGCTTTTGGAGAGAAAATTGCAAAGGATTTTTTAGAAAAAAAAGGCTATAAAATCATTGATAATAACATTAATTTTTCTAATCAAGAAGTTGATATAATTGCAAAACTAAAAGGTAATTTCTTCATTGTTGAGGTAAAAACTAGTTCAGAAAAGTCTCTCGTTGACCCAGAGGACTATATTGATAATAGAAAACTACAAAATTTAAAAAAAGCGGCATTTAGCTTTTCAGCAAAAAATAAAGTCAAACTAGAGAATATCTATTTTGATTTAATTGCTATAAAACTAAAAAACAATAACAAAACGGCCACCATTAAACACTATAAAAATATTTGTTAGCCCTTGACTTTAGGGCTTTTTTTGTCTAATATAAACACATAAATTCAGCTAAAATAATTGCTTAAGGGAGGAAGCAAATTAAAATATGAAAAATTTAAATTTAATCTCCTTTTTATTCGCTATTTTTTTAGTTCCTCTTTTTTCTCTTCAGGCTAGCTACCTAAGGCCACCAGTTCTCTCTGATATAAATCCAGGATTAAAAAATTTTTCTGAACCATTTGTTTCTGGTTTTACAGAAGATTTTTCAAATGTTTTAGTTTATATAGATGGAAATTACTCGGGTGATGCCAATATAGTTAAAGGGAATAAGCAAAATAATTTTTATTTTTTTATAAATAATCTTCCAAGTGAGGGAAGCCACTCGCTTTTTTTAATTGCAAGAGACCTTAATGGAATTATGTCTGCTCCAACAGAGGAATTTAATTTTTTGATTACCCACAATCTAGATACTCCACAGGTGGTTAAAACAAACATTAACTCTAGAGAAAATATAGTTTGTCAGTCTGACAATGAAAATTTTGTAGATGTAATTGTTGATGGGGTAAAGTATTCAACCATGTTTATAGAAAGAAATTCGAATGCTAATCTTAATTTTGATTATTCAGTTCTCCCTCCAGGAGATCATTTAATAGCATTTACTGCAAGAGATGCCGTGGGAAGAACAAGCAAAACAACCGAATCACTAAAAGTTAAATCAATTGCAAGCACTGAGCCTGTAAAAGAAGACAAGAACAATAACGAAGGCTACGTCCCTATAAATAATAATTTAATTCCAGCAACTAATGTTCCAAGCATATCCAGTGAAGGAGCGAGTGAGGGGGTAATAGTTGAGGGTGTAGATAATATGGGGGAACTTCCACAAATAATTCCTGTACTCGGAAATGATGAAAAAAATGACGAGGAAAAAGCAATTGACGATATTTTAAACAAAATAGATAAAGAGAATAAAGAACAGATTGGATCACTTGATGAAAGCGGTGAAAAACAAAGTGACTTAAAAGTAAATTTATTTATTTTTTTAGGATTTCTAGTAGCAGTTGTTCTATGGATTATTTGGGTTAACAGGGAGGTTAACGAAGAAGAAAAAAACATCGAAAGTGACGAAGAAGAAAAGAATTAAATTTGAATATATTTTTCGGAAAACCACTTGTTTAAGAAGTGGTTTTTTGATATAAATAAAGAAAAGAAAGCTATGAAAAAAATACTATTCTTACTTATATTCTTGTTTCCAATGTTTGTTTCGGCCCAAACCACAGAGCCCGATACAATATTTAAGGCTGAGGTGTTTGAAATTATAGAGGAACGAAGCGCAGTAAGAAAAAACGGTGCTGATCTTTTTCAACAAAATTTAAAGTTAAGAGGATTAGAGGGACAAAGGGAAAACGAAGAATATGTTTTCACTGGTATTAATGATTTTGAATTAATAAAAAGCAATGTTTACAAAATTGGTGACAAGGTCTTGCTCCTAGAAAGCATGGGTGCAGACAATGATCCACAATATTATATTGTCGATTATGTCAGAACCAATATTATATTATATCTATTTGCTTTGTTTGTTTTTATACTATTGATTGTGGGAAGAGCAAAAGGCTTTCGTTCTATTCTTTCTTTGTTTTTTACTTTTTTAATTATAATAAAGTATATTATCCCTAGCATTTTAGCTGGCGCCAATCCCCTGGTCACCACTCTTTTGGGGTCACTAGTGATTTTATTTATTATAATTTACTTAACAGAAGGATTTAACCCAATGTCACATCTTGCGGTTATTAGCATTGGAATAAGTCTGTTTATTTCAGTTTTTCTTTCTTGGTTCTTCGTTTTGGCCGGGAAACTCTCGGGTGTTTTCAGTGAGGAGATTGCTTCGCTGGCAAGCATCGGAGACGTAGCTATTAATTTTCAAGGATTACTCCTAGCAGGCATTATTATTGGTCTCCTGGGGGTCCTGGACGACGTAGTTGTTGCTCAGGTATCAACAGTTGAACAAATTCATAAAACAAACACTCAACAATCAAGGAAAGATCTGTTTTCCAGTTCATTCAAAGTCGGAATTTCCCACATTAGTTCAATGACCAATACTTTGTTCTTGGCATATGCCGGAGCCTCCCTACCTCTTCTAGTTTTGCTCGTTTCTGGCGAGAGCGTTTTTGGTAACACATTTGATGCTATCAACAACGAACAAATAGCAACAGAAATAGTCAGAACATTAGCAGGAAGCATTGGCTTGATTTTGTCAGTTCCAATTTCAACTTATCTTTCAGTGTATTGGTATAAAAGAAAAAGCTAAAAAGACTTGACGAAATATTTTTTTTCAGTTAGTATTTAGATACTTAACTAAATATCTAAATAAATGAGTATTAACCAAACATTTAAGGCACTATCAGATCAAACAAGAAGAGAAGTTTTGGAGCTTCTCAAAAAAAAGGATATGTCAGTAACTGAGATCTCTCAGAGTTTTGATATCAGTCTCCCCTCTTTGTCTCATCATCTCAGTACCTTAAAGCAAGTAAATTTAGTATCTTCAAGAAGAAGAGGACAAGAGATGATCTATTCTCTTAACTTGAGCGTGTTTGAAGAAGTGAGTAAAATGATAATTAAATTATTTAAACAATAATATGAAATCACCAATTAAAATTTCCATAAAAAGCGAAATTATTTCTATCCTTTTTATTACTGTTTCAATCATTGCCTCTTTTTATTTTTATAATAACTTCCCTGATCAAGTGCCCACACATTGGAATATTGAAGGGAATGTAGATGATTGGAGTACTCCCCTTTTTGCCGCTTTTCTCCTACCTATTATTTCAATTGGATTATATTTATTATTTTTAGTTCTTCCTCGTATAGACCCTAAAAAAGATAGATATAAGCAATTTGCGAACATCTATCATATATTTAAAACAATAGTAATTGGTTTTTTGAGTCTAATATATTTTGTAACTAGTTTTTCTGCATTAGGCTATGATATAAACATAACTCGTGTTATAAGCATCTCTGTCGGTCTACTTTTTTTAGTTCTTGGGAATTATATGAGCAAAATAAAACGCAACTGGTTTCTTGGAATTAGAACTCCATGGACCTTGTCTTCAGAGGATGTTTGGAACAAAACGCACAGACTTGGTGGAAAAATGTTTGTCTTGTCAGGATTTCTAATGATGAGCATGAGCTATTTGGATACAAAATATAGGATTCCCCTTTTTGTGACTATTATTATACTAACCGCTGTAGTAAGCTTTGTATATTCATATTATTTATTTAATAAAGAGCAAAAAAATGGAAATAAATAGTGTTCAAAATACCCAAATAAAAAACATTGTTAAGCTAAAAAAAGCTTCTGAAAGAAAGAAACAAGGACTTTTTGTTGTTGAGGGTGAAAGAGAGATTAAGATTGCTATTGATTCGGGACAAACAATAGAAACACATTATGTTTGTGCTAGATTCAATAAAAACAAAGAAAAGTTGCGTAATGCTGGTTCAATTTCGGTTTCTGAAGATGTTTTTAGAAAAATTTCTTATCGTGAGTCTCCAGATGGTAATATTGCAACTTTTAAACTTAAGAGAACCTACTTAAAAGATGCTAACCTTAGTAAAAAACCTTTAATTATAATACTTGAGTCAATTGAGAAGCCCGGCAATCTAGGAGCGATTATGAGGACCGCTGATGCAGCTAAAATTGATGCCGTAATAGTTAATAACTCTAAAATTGATATATATAACCCCAATGCCATAAGAGCGAGCCAAGGAACTATATTTTCAACTCCCCTATTTTTGGCTAATATTAAAGAAACTGAAGAATTTTGTATTAATAATAAGATAAGCATTTTTGCCACTAGCCCGAGAGCAAACAAAAACTACACAGAAGCTGATTTTAGCCAAGGTTCAGCAATCCTAATGGGGTCTGAAGATATTGGATTAAGCGATGAGTGGCTAAAATTAGCCAACCAGTCAATAAAAATTGAAATGAAGGGGCTTATTGACTCTCTTAATTTGTCAGTCAGCACTGCAGTTATTGTTTTTGAGGTATTAAGACAAAGAGCTGATTTATCCCCAATTGATTAGATGACTAAAATGTGCTATAATTGATATATTGGTTAAATAAAAACAAAAATATGCTAAAAATAGACAATTTGAAATTGAATAATTTTTTTATGTCCGTTGCTTTTGTTATATTGCTGACGGTTTTTTTATTACTACCATTTTTTGTTATTAATGCATTTAATTAAAAAAAAGTAGAGATAAAACCTTTGGTTTTTTACTTTAAATAAATAACACTATAAGCATGAGTGTAGAATTTCCAACTAATTTTCAAAAGAATGAAGAAGAAAATTGTGTTGATATTGAAAAAATAAAGACTGACATTGAAAAAATACGAGTTAAGTCGGAGGAGATTGATGACACGCAAGGATCCTTTCATGCAGGAATGGAAATGTTTTCTGTTGCGGAGATAATAACATCCAGGACAGAAAACTCACTAGACTCGATGGACAAGGATGACATAATCATATTAAACAATATTATTGATGCCCTATATGTTGATACAATCAAGTATTTAGAAAATTCTGATGAAGCATATGAAGTAACATCTCAGGAAACAATTGCAAGATGTTATTTACGAATTGGATCATTGGATAATGCAAGAAGCACATTCATAAATGCATCAACACTTGCTAGGAAAAATGGAAAAATCAAAATCGCTGATAGACTTTTAAATAAAGGTAACAGCATTGAAGCATAGGGTTACTATAGTGACAATATGTATTTTTTCTGCTAATGTAGGTAAATGATTAAAACAATCCATTATTCTGAGGTTCTAAGAAAGAGAGAATCCAAAGAAACAAAAGATAAAATTGAAGTTATTGAAGGGAAGAAATATTCTCTTTATTTTTTGTATGATGGCACAGAAGAGGGTGTTAATACAAACAGGGCTATTAGTGCTGCTAGTAAATTTATCAAAAACAATTATTCGTATTATCAAGACAAAGATTTATATAAACTAAAAAATTTAATAATTGATGCAAATCAGAAAATTTTAGAATTAAATTTATCTAACGCTACAACGGGTGTTGTCGTCTTGTATGTTTCTAAGGAAGATGAGGGTAAATCATTCTTTATTATTTTGGGTAAGTCAGCTGTTTATACAACATCCCATGATCAGCTTGTCAGAATAAATACTAAAAAAAATGAAAAATTATTAGGTCATAATAGATTGAGCAAAGACGATATTCCTGAAGTATATATAAAAAACAATAAGGCCCCGCTTTTTGTATGTAGCGACGGTTTTATAAATCTTTTAGTTGATAAAAGAAAAGACGTTATTAAAATTCTCAATCAAAAAGATATAGGAAGCTCTCGAGCTTCAATGAATAGAATTATGAAGGCTAGGAATTTTGATGATTTAGCATATTTATTTATTAAGAAGATTTTTTAAATAAAATATTGAAAACTTAAAATAAGCATAAGCGCATTTTGTATTTATACAATTATTATAGCAACCAATCAATTACATTTTGATTGGTTTTTTGTAGATAAGCATTTGTTTGACTAAAATGTTTAGATCCAAAAAATCCACGGTAGGAAGACAGGGGAGAGGGGTGTGGTGCTTTTAGAATTAAATGTTTTTTTGAGTCAATCAAATCTGTTTTACTTTGGGCATATGCACCCCAGAGGAGAAAGACGACATTGTTTTTTTTATCAGAAATAGTTTTGATTACTGAATCAGTGAATTCTTCCCAACCTTTTTTTTGATGAGAACCGGCTTGATTAGCTAGGACAGTTAGCGTTGCGTTTAAGAGAAAAACACCTTGTTTTGCCCATGGTTCAAGGTTTCCGGAAGAAGACATCTTTATCCCAATGTCAGATTCAATTTCTTTATAAATATTTTTGAGCGATGGGGGAGTATGAATACCATCTTGAACTGAAAAACAAAGCCCATGTGCTTGTTTGGGACCATGATAAGGATCTTGCCCAAGGATAACAACCTTCACCCTATCAAAAGGACAAAGATTAAAAGCTTGAAAAAGATTTTCCGCTGCTGGATAAACTGTTTTATTCAAATATTCCTTACTAACGAAAGAGAACAGTTCTTGAAAATATTTTTTATCAAATTCGGACGATAATTCACGAGCCCAAGATTTTTCTATTTTTATATTCATAAAGAGAGAATAATAAACTTCTTGCTACTCGAGTAATTCACAATTTGTAAATTGTGAGAGTTGCTTAAAACTTAGTTTACCAGATTTTTCTTGACCATCAGCGAAGACCCAGGTTGGATATCCTTTTATGCCAGCTTGTTTGCAAACATCCAATTGACCCTGTCCATCTGCAGTAGAGCATTCGATGTAGGGAAGATTTTTTGATCTACCAAATAGTTCTTTTTGTGCTTCGCAATGAGAGCACCAAAAAGCCCCATAAAACTTTGCACCAGTGTCGGATATACAAGAAGCGAACGAATCGATATTGTCTTGATCGGGGTTTTCTTTTGTCGAAAGCATATATATCCCAGCGATAACAATGATAATAAATATTGAAAACCAGAGAATAAATAAGTCGTTTTTTTTCTTTGTCATATAAATAGTTAAAAGTTATATATTAAATATTATCATATATTGGGATTAAAGAAAGATTAAGTTAATTTAAATATTAAGTAGGAATCGAAAGTTTACAAAAGAATTAATACCTATATAATAAATAGTATGAATATAACAATAATATATGAGTAAAGGAAGATTTAAAGTAATAGCGTCAGTTTATTTAGTTTTGATAAAAGAAAATAAATTGTTGCTACTACTTCGCAAAAACACTGGATTTGAAGATGGGAATTATGGTCTTGTCGCTGGTCATCTTGACCCAAACGAAACAATCATGCAAGCCATGGTAAGGGAGGCTAAGGAAGAGGCGGGGATTGACATTAACCTGGATAATTTAAAATTAGAGCACGTTTTAAATAGACAGGAATTGGGCAATGAAAGACTCGACTTCTTTTTTAGTATAAGTGACTGGAAAGGTGATATCATAAATAATGAGCCAGATAAATGTGGTGGGCTTAAATGGTTTGACTTAGATAATTTACCAAATAACATTATTGACTATATAGATCAAGCTTTGAAAGATATAAAAAATAAAAATATATATAGAGAAACAATAAAAAATGAGAACTAGGTTTAGTTCTTCGTATGTCTGTTTTTCAAAAAAAAATCGGGATAAACCCGATTATTTTATTGGCGGAACGGACGGGACTCGAAATTAGAAACCCAATATTCAAGAAACCCTTTAAACATCAGTTTTTAATGAAATGTTAGGGATAAATTAGGCCTAAACAAATAGACTTCAATAGACACAAACCCCTATTATAGACACATTTAAGTCACTATACGGTCACTGGATCGTAATGAGCAATATAGAGTTATCAGAGCTTGACAATTTTAATGTAATTTTATAATATATCATATATGATATACTTAGTTAAAGAATATGAATCTATTTAAGTTCGGTAAGGATGTTAGTACAGGGAATAGTGCCCCATATAAATTTTTATTGAAATGTAGCAATGAGGTAAAAGAAAAACTTCAAAACAAATTGGAAGTTATAGAAAAGGGTTTGAATGTTCACGGTCCACAAAAAATGGTCGGTAAAAAAGAGATTAAGGACATTAAGCATTGTGAAAAACAAGAAACAAAATTGTATCAAATTAATTATAGACACATTCAAAACAAACAGTACAGGGTGTTGTTTGTAATTAGAACTTCAGTTTATTTGATTTTAGAAATTTTTTTGAAGAAAAGCGACCCGCAGGAACAAAAAATGTATTCAAAAGCATTAGAAAAAAATAAGCATTATGAATAAATTAATTAATTAATATATTAACATATGTTTTTAAAAGACTTTAAAAATGAACTTTTAAACGATAAAGGCTATTATAGAAAGCAAAAAAAGATTTTATCAGATATAAAATATAGAGTTGGTAGAATGATTTTTGAAGCCAGAGTTCTAAGAGGCATAACACAAAAGCAATTGGGGGAGAAAATAAAAACATCTCAATCAGTTATAGCCAGTATAGAGAATGGCAATAGAAATATGTCATTAGATTATCTTGAAAAAATATCAAAAGCGTTCGGCACAAGACTGATTCCCCCACAATTTGAATTTATGTCAAAAACTGAAAACGAATACAATAGAGAAGTTTTTAATTCAGGTCATGTTTCTACTGTAGTTGTTAAAACAGCTGACTCAACTGAAGATGTTGAAACTAAATCATGGAGTCGATTTGATTTTAATTTACCTAAAATAACTAACAAAGAGGAAGTACAAGTTCCTTTATATTAAAAATATGAGCAATAAAAATATAGACTTAAAATGGGCTATCGTTTCAGAAAAAACCATTGTAGACGAAAGAACCAACCAAGTAAGTTTAATTGGTGTGGCAGAAGAATTGTTAATTACTTTAGATAAGAAAACTATTCCCAAGGACGCTAAAACTATTCCCTTTGGAATCAATTTAACCGGCTATTGGGAGAGACAAGAATTTTCAAAGGAGGAAGACTTTTCTTTTATAGTTAAATATATTCACGAAACCAACAAAGAGGAGTTAATACAGACAATACCCTTGAAGTTTCAAAAAAATATGAGAAGGATGAGGTCAATTGTTTTAGTTAATAATATTCCTTTAAGTAAAAAAAGCGGAGAGACAAGATTAGTCATTGAATATATTAGAGGTGGGAAGAAAATTATATATTATATTCCTCTTTTAATTAAAGTAGAGATTAATGAATAATGGTTGGTCATTTTTCTCCTAAAAAAGTTGACGAGGAAATTGAACTAAACTAAATATGAAACGCTTGCTACTGAAAAAACTGGGATAAACCCAGTTTTGCGGCAATAGGGCAATAGCGGCAATAGGGGTCAGGTCTTGTTCTTTGCATTTAAATCCTGGTGATTAAACCCAGCTTTTATTTTTCTCCATATTTTGACTATAGAGTACCCTATAGGGTACCCTATTTCTCTTTATAA
>JAQIDC010000030.1 GCA_027858235.1 Patescibacteria group bacterium
TATTTTAAGCTCCTCCATACATTCCAATAAGCCATTTAATTCTCTTTCTTTTGTTTTGATATTGTCTAAATTATAGCAGACTTGGATTACTGATTCTATTTTTTTGCCATTACTTATAAAGGTAATTGGGGTCAGAGGTAATTGGGGTCACGTCTTGAATTGTGAATTTTACTTAATTTATGTATAGTGAGAGGATTCTATCGTTTCGCTGGCATTTTTTGTGGCTAGCTTGGTGCTGTAGACCTGCGAGGTCTTTTGGGACCTCGGAGGTCCTTTCGGGACGTGATTTATGCTATTAGGTAAATCGGGATTATTATTCCTTTGTCGGATATGTTAAAAGGTAATTGGGGTCACGTCCCAGTGAAACAAAGAGCGTTTCACGGGATAAATCTTGAATTGTGAATTTTACTTAATTTATGTATAGTGAGAGATTCTATCGTTTCACCCCAAGAGTACTTTGTCGCTTCGCTCGGGCGCGCTGGCGCTTCACTCCAGAATGAGAGAGGGTGGGGGATGACAATTTTTAGTTTAGATTTTTTGTGGTTAGCTTGGTGCTGTAGACCTGCGAGGTCTTTTGGGACCTCGGAGGTCCTTTCGGGACGTGATTTATGCTATTAGGTAAATCGGGATTATTATTCCTTTGTCGGATATGTTAAATGTGTCTTTTGAAAATACTAAGTAGGGGATTTTGGTTTTTCTTTTTGTTGTTGTTCGTTTAAGGAATTTAAAATTTTCATGTCTTAAGCCTCTTTTATATTTTATTTCAATGTAATAATAAAAATCAGTATTTAATAGGTCGTCTCGAGCAATAAAATCAATTTCATTTTCTCTTTGTTTGTAAACTGATACGTAGGCAAAATTTTTCTTTAATAGATTGTAGGCATAAGTTTCGGCTAGATGTCCTGTGATTTGTCCTTTAATCTGTGGAGATAATTTTGGATCGAGGTGATAAAAGTTTGTACTAGCGATATATATTTTTTTTAAGCTTTGTTTGCTTTTTCTGAAAGATTTTGAAAAATTATAGACCACGTCCACAAGAAGACTTTCTTCTAAATATTCAAGATAATTGTGTAATGTCTTATAAGTAATTTCTGATTCCGAGGCTAGTTTTCCTAATTCTATTGCATTTCCAGTCTCTTGGATAAGTATTTCGTATAAAAATCTTAATTCGTTTACTTTATCGACTCTATATATATTTGGGATATCGTATTCTATAGTTTTTTTGTAAATTGATTCTCTAATATATTTTTCAGCTATAACTTTATTTTGTTCAATGGCAACTTTTGGAAAATGCCCAAATGACAAGTATTCTTCAAAATATTTTTGTAATAAATTATTATTTTTTGCTAAGAATGTTTCAATATTTTTACTATTTTTTTTAATAGCTTCGATTGAAATTCTTTTTATATCAATTTTTGCACTATTATAGGAGTTTATAAAATTTATGTCTTTACCTGTTATTTCTAAGTATTCATTAAAATCAAGAACATCGAGCTTGAATTCGAAGTTTCTACCGGCCAGGCTTTCAGTCGTTTTTTTTCTTAAAAATATAGAAGATGATCCACTGACAATGAATTTGATATTTGGTCTTGTATCATAAAATCTTTTTAAGACGTGTTGCCATTTGTCGATATATTGTATTTCGTCGATAAATATATAGGCTGTTTTATTCTTTGCTGTTCTTGTGGTGTCGAGATAATACGTAAAGTACTCTGCTAAATCGTCTGGAGAGCAGGGGATAGCTTCGTCAAAACTTAGGAAAAATACATCTTTTGGGCTTACTTTCTTCTCTTTTATTAAGTGTTCTGCTAGTTGTTTTAATAGAACGGTTTTTCCAGTTCTTCGTAATCCAATAATAGATAAAATTAGATCTGTGTCTAAGTATTTTAAAAGTTCGAAATATAATTTTCTTTTATATTTATTTTTTGTAAAAAAATAGTTGTCTACATTGTCCCAATGCGAGTTTTGTCGACTTATTTCATTTAATATTAGGTCTTTATTCATATAATTACATTTATTAGTATTCAACTACTAATAAAAATCACATTTATTAGTATTGTTATACTAATAAAATAACATAGTTTGGTAATTTTGTCTATATGTGATTAGTTAAAAGGTGAAAGTTGCCCCGCTGACGTCACTTTGTGACTAGCGGGATGTCACACTCACGCGTGTTCCAAAAGTTAAAATAGAGAGGTAATTGGGGTTACGTACCAGTTAAACAAAAAAGGTTTCACGGTATAAATCCCAGTGAAACAAAAAAGGTTTCACGGGATAAATCCCAGTGAAACAAAGAGGGTTTCACGGGACAGGTCCCAGTTAAACAAAAAAGGTTTCACGGGACAGGTCCCAGTTAAACAAAAAAGGTTTCACGGGATAAATCCCAGTGAAACAAAGAGGGTTTCACGGGATAAATCTTGAATTGTGAATTTATTTTCGGTTAATAAAAATAACTACAATTTAACTCACCTTGAAAAGCTTGAAGCAGAAGCTATTTTTATTATACGGGAAGCGGTGGCGGAGTTTTCTAATCCTGTGATGCTTTATTCTATTGGAAAGGATTCTTCTGTTTTTAAATGTTAATGTTAGTTTTCATTGCTTTAAATGATACGATTATTTTTTTGAATTTCACTAATATTAAATAATATTATTAAATATATTGACTATAGCCTTAAAAAATGATACGATTTTTGAATAAAAATGATACGATAATTTTATGTTAAAAAGGAAACAAATCATCTTAAATATAATTAAAGAAGGGAGCATTGGAATCAATGATTTATTGTCTTTGGTAAACAAAAAAAATACTAAAAGTGTTTCCAAAATAACTGTTATAAGGGACTTAGACGAGTTTATTGATGATAAACTTGTTGTAAGATTTGGCAAGGGCCCATCGGTTAAATATAGAGTATCTCCAAGTTCTAGGGTTTTTGAAGAAATTGATATTGATAATTATTTCTCGAAAGATTTAGACAACAGAAACGCCACACGAGAGTTTAATTTTGAAATATTCGAATTATTAAAAAATATTAATATTTTTAATGATAGTCAGATTGACACATTGAATGAATTGAATAAAAAGTATCAAGATAATATAAATAGTCTTTCTAGTAATATAATCGAAAAAGAATTTGAGAGATTGATGATTGAGTTAAGCTGGAAATCTTCAAAAATTGAAGGCAATACTTACGATTTATTAGAAACGGAATTTTTAATAAAGGAGAATAAAGAAGCAAAGGGTCATACAAAACTTGAGGCACGAATGATTTTGAATCATAAAGAGGCTATAGAATATGTTTCTAAAAATAAAATTAAAAAAATTAATCCTGATCGTATTATTGATTTACACGAGGTGATTATTAAAGATATGGATGTAGTTAAGGGTTTGAGAAAAAATCCCGTTGGGATAACTGGTACCGTTTATCGTCCATTGGAAGATAAAAATAAGATCAGGGAAGCATTGAATAAAATATGTGATTTAGTTAATAGCAAGGAGAACATACTTGAGAAAGCCTTGTTGCTAAATTTATTGATTGCTTATTTACAGCCTTTTGGCGACGGCAATAAAAGAACTAGTCGCTTGATGGGGAATGCAATCTTGATGGTAAACGATTATTGTCCGCTATCTTTTAGAAGTATTGATGAGTTGGAATATAAAAAAGCAATAATTATATTCTATGAACAAAATAATCTAAGTTATTTTAGGAACTTGTTTATTGAACAATATTCTTTTGCAGTTGAGAATTATTTTAAGTCATAATAAGGCAGGGTAATTGGAAGGTAATTGGGGTCACGTACCAGTTAAACAAAAAAGGTTTCACGGTATAAATCCCAGTGAAACAAAGAGGGTTTCACGGGATAAATCTTGAATTGTGAATTTTACTTAATTTATGTATAGTGAGAGATTCTATCGTTTCACCCCAAGAGTACTTTGTCGCTTCACCCCAGGAGCACTTTGTCGCTTTGCTCGGGCGCGCTCGGGCGCGCTAGCGCTCTACTCCAGAATGACAAGATGAATTGCGAAGCAAGAGAAGGTGCCCTGGGATATAGGTGGGGCATTTTAGATTTCAAGACAAGCGGATAGAGTCCCCTATAGAGTACCCTATAGGGTACTCTATTTCCTGTTCAAAATATCAAAACCAATATTGATAGCCTCGCAAATGAAGTCCTCCAATTGCGTGTAGTCACTTTTCAATTGGGCTCTTCTAAGGCTGGTGTAATAGATTTGTTTTTTTTCTTGTTTAATTGTGGCTGGGGCAATGTTATTTTTTAAAAGCATTGCTATTAATAACAATCTACCAATCCGGCCATTCCCATCGGAGAAGGGGTGAATTTGTTCGAATCGAGCGTGAATATTTGTTGTATGGGCTATATTGTCTTTTTGTTTTATGTTTATATCGCTAATAAGAATTTTGATTAACTCTGGTATTTTTATATAATTTGCCGTTGGGACATTTGAGCCAACAATCCTTACACCATGTCTACGGTATAGCCCTGCATCATCTCTAATGCTATTCATTAGAATGCTGTGCAATTTCAAAATTAAATTTTCATCCAATATATTGGATGTTTTTAAATAATTAAAAAGATAATGAAGTGCTGACTGATGATTTTTTACTTCAAGTTGTTCAATGATGGTTTTGCTTGGTATAGATTTGTTATTGAACATTATGTCGGCCGTTTCATCTTCGGATAGAGTAGATCCTTCTATTTTATTGGAGTTGTAGGTGAGAGTTAGAAGAAACTGTTTGTAGATGTCAGGATTTTTTAATATGATATCTAAAATGTTTTTATATTTTTTTGATTGTTTTGCTATAAGCATTTTTTTGGCATCCAGAATGGTTTCGGGGATTATGTTTTGGCCAGTATATTCTTTGTATATTTCATCAATAGCAATTTCCTGTTTCTTCCTGGGATTTGATTTGCCGTTCCACCAGTTATTGAATGCAACAAAAGATACTCCAATCTTATTGGCAATTTCAGTCTGGGTTAGTCCAGAGGTGTCTTGAATTATTTTTAGTTTTTCTTTAATAGTCATATTAGTAAATTATCAAACTTTATAAAGTTTGTCAATATTATATAACATTATAAAGTTATAGTTTATGTGTTTCATGGATATAAGTTAAAAGATGAAAGATAAAAGTTGCCCCGCTGACGTCACTTTGTGACTAGCGGGATGTCGCACTCCCCAGTTAAATAGAAATGATTTCACGGGGCAAGTCCCAGTGAAACAAAGAGGGTTTCACGGGATAAATCCCAGTTAAACAAAGAGCGTTTCACGGGATAAATCTTGAATTGTGAATTTATTTTCTATCCAAAATATCGAAACCGATATAACCGATATTGATAGCTTCACAGATAAAATCTTCTAGTTGTGTGTAGTTATTTTTTTATTTCAGTTTATTAAATAGGGAACTTGACAATCGTCTAATAATCGTCTATTATATGTCTATAAGATATGTAAGATAAACTTATGTTTACGCCAAAATACACGATAACAGCAAAACTTTTAAGAAATATTAAACGAATAGCTGAGATTTCCACTGAGTTAAATAGCCGTAGTTTTTCTAGGGTTGTACTTTTGGAAATGGAGCGTCGTGCTCGTGAAATATCGGCTCATTCTTCTACAAGCATAGAGGGCAATCCTTTACCACTTACTGACGTTAAAAGAATTCTTAAAAACAAGCCAGAAAATGCTCTTGATTCAGAAAAAGAAGTTTTAAATTACAATAAGGCCTTGGTTGAATTGGAAAAAATAATTAAAGAAGGAGATATTTTAGTAAATATTAAATTGATAGAAAAAATTCAGAAGATAGTTACCGAGGGTCTTATTCAAGAACACAATTGGGGACATATTCGGAAGGAGCCAGTTTTTGTTAATAATCCAGTAAGCGGAGCAACAATATATTTACCACCAGACCATCACGATGTGGTTTTAATGCTGAATGATTTGTTTGATTTTTTAAAAAATAATTCTCAATCAGTTGATCCTCTTATCCTGGCTGGTATATTTCACAAGCAATTTGTAATTATACATCCTTTTGTTGACGGCAATGGTCGTACGTCTCGTTTGTCGACAAAAGTTCTCTTGGCTAAAATGGGAGTTGATACTTTTAATTTATTTAGTTTTGAAAATTATTATAATCTCAATGTAACTAAATATTTCGGAGAAGTTGGTTTAGTTGGGAATTATTATGATCTTGAAAATAAAATCGATTTTACTAGTTGGCTAGAATACTTTACAGAAGGAATTATCGATGAACTTTTGAGAGTTAAAAAAGAAATAGAAAAAGAAGTGATTAGTCCCGATACGGAATTAAAAGAATATCATAAGGAGATGTTGGACTTTATAAAGGAGAAGGGGTTTATTGCTGATAGAGATTATTCTAATTTGACCAATCGTGCCAAGCCGACAAGAAATTTAGATTTTAGAAAGCTAATTGATCTCGGTTTGATTATAAAGCTCGGGAAAGGTAAGGCAACTTACTATAAATTAAAATAAATTTGAGAAGGTATATTGAGTTAAGCTTTTTGGTATTGTAGACGTCCGAGGTCTTTTGAGGACCTCGGACGTCTTTGTAATCTTTGGTGAAGTTCTATATTTTTAGATTTGAAAATAAA
>JAQIDC010000031.1 GCA_027858235.1 Patescibacteria group bacterium
AATATTATCTTCTCTTTAATAATGTAGGCCTGTTTTAAAACTGGATATCTCTCATACTTTTTAAATATCAACTCCAATCTACTTAATTCGTATTCATTTAAACTATCTTTGTTGACCCAAAGTATTTTTTTCATATTCATTTTACTACCCACGCCTTCATCCTGAACTATGCTTCTAATTTCATCCAATGCTCTGCGAGCTAGAACCTCAACATGAAATCTATCTGCAGTGTGCATTACATCTGAAAAACACTTGTTAATCACGGGTACAAAACTGGAACGTAGATCAGTACACACTTCATCAATTTTAGCCCTGTATTTATTGGGTATTGAGTTAATGAACTCTATCAAGTCTCTCTGGCTATCTCCCTTTAATATAGCTAACAATTTTTTGTTTGATAGGTCAGTGATAGTAATGATCATCCTTTTGCCTCTAAAACTATGTTCATCAATTCCAAGTTTGGTCACATTTACCTTAGCCCAATCTATTTTAATATCACCATTCATCTCGAGCAGATATCTAACTAAAGTAGCTGGAGATATATTAAATTTTTGACCAATATAGCTGAAACTATTTCTAGTTAACCAATCCAACAATTGCAATCTAAAATTTGGCGTTGTGCGACGTCTATCAACTCCGACGAATGGCTCTGTGAATACCAGACTACAATGTTTGCATTTTAATCTCCTGACCTGCAAACATAGAATAACTACCCGATGGTCCAAGATGCTATGTTTAATTTTTCTATGACTTATTTGATGTACTTTTTTAGTTGTAAAAGAACAGCTAGGACATTTAACAAACTTGCCTGGGCCTCGAGCATGTATAATTATCTGTTTTTCTTCATCATTAAAATCTATTTTCCCAAGCAATAGTCCTTGTAAATTAAACAATTTATTGGTATATTTTTTCATAGAAGTAGTGGTTAATTTTAGTTATAGTTGTAAAACTAGTTTTCATAGCTAATCTTACCACTACTTTTTAGTTTTCCACCACAGTTAATATTGTACAGCCCAAAAAACTTGCTAAATATGATTTTTTATTCTATCCTCAATTTAAACCCAATAAAAAACATACAAATAAAAGGAGAATACTAATGCAAGAGGTATGGTCAGAAAAAACAAAAATAACATTTGGATCTTTCAAACTATCCATGATAGACACGCTTCCTAGCAAGGATTGGAATGCTACGATTAAAAAAACCGAGAAGACTCTTTTAGAATTAGAAAAGAATGTAGCCGAAAATAAAAACGATTTTGAAAATAATTTAATAAATAGCTTAATGAGCAAAATTAAAGAATTCCTTAATCTTTGCTCATACAGAAGCAGCGGCCAAATGAGAGACTGCGAACATCTGTTTACTAAGATTGATAACTTTTTCCTTGACCATATAATCTGATTTATTTCTAAATCAAGCATTCGTCCAACTATTTACTGTTGGGCGTTTTTTTCTATTGACCAATATCAACTTTTCTGCTAATATTTAAACATAAATTTAAAAATAATTTAGATATCTATAATAATTGCTTATTTTAGCTAAATATTATAGTTTTTTATTGCTATATGGCTCATAAACTATCCGGTGGTTCAAGTAGAAACGGCCGAAAAACAGCTGGAAGACGTTTAGGCGTTAAATTGTTTGCTGGTGAAACTGCAAAGAGTGGTTCAATTATCATTAGACAAAGAGGTACTAAATTTCATCCTGGTAAAAATGTAATGATTGGAAAAGATCATACTCTATTTTCTGTAGTAGAAGGTGTTGTTCAGTTTACAAAAAAGAAGATGAGAAAGTACAACAATCAACTGAAAGAAACTACTTTTGTAAATGTCGTTACTCAAGAATAATCTTTTTCTATAAAAGAAAACGCGATTCAATTGAATCGCGTTTTTTGTTTAACATAGAACTATTTTTTTTCCAGCTTCTGCTGTTTTTATGAGTCGTTCTCTTCTTTTTTCAAAAAATGCAGGGAACTCTGTCTCAAGTTCTTTCTTGCAGATTTCTATTCTTTTTTCCCAGTCAGCCAAAATTTCTGGGCTAACTTTTTTAAAGCTATCTAAATAATTTAAAGAATTGTTTCTACTTAGCAACATTGAGGTTCTCCTTTTAAGGGTCGAAAGATTTGGAATATCAGGCTGATTATATTTTTTCCCTGTGATTATTTACGGGTTTTTTTAAACTTATTTTTTATTTCTTGATAATATGAATCAACTGCTATTGCAACAATGAACCCTATGAATACAAGCAATATAAAAGCTCCGAAATAAATAAGCGTTTCTTCGCTGTAAACATCTCTGAACTCAGTCCAGCTGTTAAAATCAACCACACACCATGTTAGAGAACCTAATACCAGCAAAACATAAAAAAAATTTTCATACATCCATCCCCTTTCATTGTTGATTTTATTTTATCAATGACCAAATTTATTGAATAATAACACCATTATACTAATTTGTCAAATACTCATGGTTTTTCGAAATCCTATTCTATCTCTTGCCACTCCATCCATATCAAACATTTGACCAGGGACTACTGTATATTCACCATATTTATCGTTAATTTTATCTAGGGCAAGGCTTAGATTTTTTTTTGAAAGATTATCTTCAAAAATATTCATTTGACTAGAGACGGGTGTTAATCTGGTGACAGAAACCGCCAAATTTTTTACTGGTAAAAAAATATTTTGGCAAACAAAAAAACTTTCTACATTGGAAAATATATCTTCTGTCCTAAACATTCTTTCTCTTGTTTTGAAGCTTTTGTGTATTGGCTTCCCATAAAAATATGTTATCCCGATACTTATGCCTTCGGCTTCCATCCCGAGGTCACGCAATCTCCGTCCTGTTTTTTCACACAATTTATAAAAAACTTTTAATAAATATTCTCTATCTTTGTGCCCATCTTTCAGGGAATATGAATGACCAATAGATTTTGGTAGTTTTGAACCCTGGCTAACACTAGATATTTCAAGACCATTTAAATTCGCCCAGAGGTAATAGCCATGTCGACCCATAGCTCTTCTTATTCTGTCTGGATTATAATTTTTTAATTCCAGTAAATTTTTTATTCCTAAAACTCTTAATTTCTCCTCAGTCTTTGTATTTATTCCCCAAGCATCAGTAAGCTCTCTGTCTTTCAAAATACTATCTATATTGTTCCTATCTATAACTAATACAGATTTTTTTGGAGCAATATCCCCTGCAAATTTAGCTAAGAACTTTGTTGTTGATATCCCCACCGAAGAATGCATCCACTCGCCAACTTCATCTCGTATTCTTTCTTTAATAATAACTGCCAGAGTACGTGCTTCTTCAATATTTTTTACCCAACCAGTCAAATCAAGAAAAGCTTCATCTATGCTATAGGGTTCCAAAGTGTCTGTATATTCACCCAAAATTTTAAATATTTTCTCAGTTGTACTTCTATACTTTGCTGGTTCATTCTCCAGCAAAACAACGTTCGGATCAAGAATCCTAGCCTCCCGCACCTTACAACCAGTTTTTATCCCCTTGGCCTTAGCCTCCATTGAAGAAGCTATAATAGCCCCATTGTCAGAAAGATAAGCGCAAACCCCAAGAGACTTCCCGCGCAAAAAAGGATTCGCCTGTTGCTCAACAGAGGCAAAATAAGAGTTCATGTCTATATGGAGTATAATTCTATCCTTCATAAAAAAGTTCTTCCAAAACCCATCCCATATCCCTGGTAAAAAATGCCAGACGGAAAAAATTGATATCATCTGACACAGAAAAATAATAAACTTTATCATTTCCATCTTTTTCCCTATGCACTAAATTAAGTTTTTCAACTTTGTAAGTTTTGGCTCGCCATTTAAAAAATGTTGGCATTACTTTTTCTCCACTGAATTTAACCAGGACTTCGATGGGTTCATTTATTTTTTCATGCATAATTTTAAAATAATAAGAAAATTATTATAATCCACTTTCAGTTCTTTTTGCGGCAAGCAAGGGTGAAAAGTCCCTCCTTGCCATGAAAAAACTGAAAGTGGATAACTATATATAGTATACACGAACAAAAAGCGAAAGTCAAAGTATTAGCAAAAAGTGTCAAAACATGGTAATAAAAATTTAAATAACTCTCAAACAATAAAAAAAGAACGCAACATACTGCGTTCTTATTAAATTCAACATTTTGTTAAAAATATTTAAATATTTACGGATGCCATCCTGTAGGAACAAGAGTTATCCCATCTTCAACCCAAAAATCTCGTGCATTATCTTCTTCTTCAGAATAACCAATAGTTGTCCCGTCCGGGATGAATACATGTTTATCAATGATAGTATTCTTTATTTTGCAATCTCTACCAATTGATACACCCTGAAACAATATTGAATCATTTATGTAACTTTCTGTCTCAACGATAACTCCCGGACTTAAAACGGAATGATAAATCAAGCACTCGTTGGTTATGCATCCGTTGCATATTATATTATTATAACTCCCTGCTTTAAGTCCTCCTTTTGCACCAGGGAAACCGCTCGAGAAAGACTTGATTGGCCAATGCTTATTGTAGAGGTCAATCTCGGGCATAATCATAGCCATATCAAGGCATGCATCATAATATGCCTTTAAAGTTCCGACGTCTTTCCAAAAGTTTTTGTCTTTACCTTTAATCTTATTGTCATCAAAATTATAAACAAAAACTTTAACTCCAGCATCTACCATATATGGGATTACATCTTTACCAAAGTCGTGTTTTGAAGTTTCATCAAGACTATCGATTGCCAAGATTTCAGATAAACCTTCTATGTCAGCGATATAATTACCCATTGAAACTAAGCACATTCCGGGCATACCAGGGATTTCCTTAACAAGATCAAGTGATTCTGGCTTTTCTGTAAAACCTGTTACACGAAAGTTTTCGTCAACTTCTACAACACCAAATTGACCAACTGCACTTTCGCTAGTGTAAGGCATTGCTGAAATAGTAAAATCTGATTCTTTTTCTTCGTGATATTCGACCATCTGACTAACATCCATTGTAAAGATATGGTCTGAAGAAAATATTGCGGCCAATTTAAACTCGCCAGATTTAAACATAGTTATGTTTTGATTAACAGCATCAGCCGTACCTTCATACCACTTTTCTCCGTCTTTTTGCTGAGCAGGCACAGGTTCAATAAAATGACCTAAAAATCTGCTCATAACATAATTGTTTGTAATATGGCTAGCCACCGACTGAGATCTAAATTGAGTTAAAACCCAAATATGATAGATTCCAGAATGCAGAAGATTCCACATTACAAAATCAATGATTCTTAGATTACCTGCGAATGGAACACCAGGCTTAGCTCGATGAGCCGTTAATGATCTTAATCGAGTTCCGTAGCCACCTGCCAGAACGATACCAAGAACTTCCTTCATATTCATAATTACCTCCTATGTTGATATGGTTAGTTTTAAAAAGATCAAAATGCTTGCAAACTCTAACATCTTTATTTGCATTTGTCAAAATATTCTTTACTTGTTCTAAAATGTAGAAATAATTTTAACCATTTAAAATTATTAAAAAAAGCTGAATACAAAGATATTCAGCTTTTAGATTTTCTAAATTTGCTCCTCTAAAAATTTAATTGTAAAAGGAACATTACCTTTTGCAATTATCGCAATAGGCGGATAAAGATTTTGCATGGCTTTTTTAAAAGCATTAACAAGATCAATAGCCTCAGTTCTTTCGACACTGCAATTACGATAAATTTCCGCCAAGGTTAAAATGTGAGAATCTGGATTACTCTGAAGAAGATTAATTGCGACATCATGAGAGCTCAAAAATTCTTTTTTAACAGCTGCGTCCATTAGAATCTCCTTTCGGGAAGATTAATCAAGAGGAAAATCTTAAAAAAGATATATAATAACTCCGATGAATTACAAAAATTTATAAAAATGAAATGATCGATAAAGCTTTTTTAAAAAAAATTTCTTACTGTTTTTAGATGGGCCAACTATATATATTGTTCTCTTGTCAAAGTGTTGAGCTAATTATTGCACCAGTTACGAATCTAGCAACAGAATAAGCGGACAAAATTATAATAAGGCCAATAATTGAATTTCTCAAAGTTTCTTTTGCCTTTAATATTTTTACTTCGTTCCCCCCAGAAGTCATCCAAAGAAAACCTCCATAAATAGTTAAGCACAAAAATATTATCCCAACAAAAGATAATACTATTCCGATTAAAGCTCCTATTATTTCTGGGATTGATTTTGGATCTGGAAATCCAGCGGCCTTCGCCGTAATTTCTAAAAGTTCCATCATTGTATCCATGTGTTCTTGACTATTTTTTAAATAATTTTATCGCTTCCAATGATAATGCTACCACGTTTTCAGGTAAATCTGTTAATTTTTTGAGCTCCTCTTCTGGAAACCATCTAATATCACCACTTTCTCCATCTTCTGGTAGCAGCTCTGATGTCTTTGAGTTAGCGTAATAGATAAAATCAATATGTTGGTGAAATTTATTAATATTTTCAAGTAAAATATGTCTTGGTTTAGGAAGATCCAGGACATCCCCCATCTCCAATGGTTCTTCACCATTTAACAGCTCAACATCCAGGCCAGACTCTTCTTTTGCTTCGCGCAAAGCAGCCATATGTGGCAATTCATCTCTATCTATATGTCCCCCAACTGGCAACCAAAAACCAAGCTTCTTATGCATGTGTAAAAGAGCTTTATTGTTATGAACGACTATTGTCGTAGCTGTAAAATGTCTAGTTACTTCCATTTATTTATTTCTCCAATCTCGAATTAATAATCTTCCTCTCCCCTGATCTTCAATTACTATTTTTTGTTTTTCTTTCCAGCCGTATTTTTGAATAATTTCTTTTGGAATATTCAAGGAATAACTATGGGTGGAGGCTCTTGTTAGCTTTCTAATAAATTGTAACATATTCTTGACGTACGTACGAACGTACTTACGTGCGTACGTACGATTAATTATTTTTTAGCTTCACTAATTTTATTATCCTTCTTCTCTGGTTTTATTGATGACTTACCAAAACTTGAAGAAAAGCCCATTAAAACGGCAATAATCGCCTTATAAACACTAAGAAATACTCTTTTGAGAAAATTCTTTTTATTTAAAATAGAATAAAGTTTTTTGAAAGAATCTTTATTACTCTCATATTTCAGCAAACTTAGAGCTTCTTTATATGAGCACCATTTTTGTTCAGAATGTTCATTAGAAATTACTGCCTCTGTATTATCATCAACCTCAACTGCAAAAACATATTCTTTTATACGTCCATATTCTTCTGTATCAAACTCAAAATAATATACTTTTCTCAAAAATTTAATATAGTCTTTTATTTTAGTCTCTTCAAAAAGTTCTCTCTTGGCTGCAACACTCAAATCCTCCCCCTCATTAACGCCCCCTGTAATAGCCTGCCAAAAACCACCTCGCTCAGGAACCCTTTTAAAAAGCAAAAATAGAGGTTCATTACGAACCATTTTATAAACAATTATTTGAACTTGAGCAACTCTTTTATTCATGCATTAATTATTTTCATGATTTTTCCTTATTTTAATTGCCAATTTTTCAAGCTCCCCTAAATCTGCTTGTTTACTATCATTTGATGAAATATAGCCTTTATATTCCTCAAAATAAGTTTCTACTTCGCTGTGATGTTGTCTCCATTCACCTTTTTTTATATAACCCGTTCCATGCATTGGGAATAGCTTTATGTGAGCGTGGTCAATTCCGGTTCCTTCCATTATTAAGCCAACACGACCGACATCTTCAAAATAATTTTCTAAAATTTTAGCTACTTTTTTAGCCACCAAGACAAACTCTGCTAATTCATTATCGGGCATACCGAGAACATCGCTAGAAAAATGCTTCTTTGGCATAATGGACGTAAAACCAAGAGTGTTTGGAAAAGGACTAAGCCAAGCCATGTACTTCTCATCTTCATAGATAGCTCCATTCCCCATCGGAGAAATATTGCCTTTTGCAATTTCACAAAGAATACAATCCCCTTTTTCTGTTTTTGATTTATAATCTGGCATAGATAAAAAACTTTATTTAAGTTAATACCCAATAATTAATCATTCACAAGAGGAAGACTAATACTAAAAACAGAACCTTTGTCTACTGTTGTGCTTTCAAGTCTTAGCTCCCCATTGTTTGCTTCCATTATTTTTGAAGAAATATACAAACTTAGACCGCCACCGTCTGGATGATAGAGAGATGCATCAGAACTTCTGTGAAATTTTTTAAATAGCCCAAGGCTTTTTTTATCTTTTATTCCAATCCCTGTGTCAGCAAACAAAACTTTCAAAAAAGGTTTTGTTTTTTTGTGAATCATTTTAAATGACACATTCACACCCCCCTTACTTGTATAATAAGTAGAATTTTCAAGTATATTTGCTATAACATGCTCAACAAATTTTTTATCTCCAATTACCAATTTATTATTTTCAAACTTTTCAACTTTGATTTTTAATTTTTTGTTCTTAAACACTTTCCAATTTTTTATTTTTTTGACCTCTTTTTCTACTATTTTTTTCAAATCTAGTTTCTCGAGATTCGTTTTTCTTCTCTTGCCTTCAAATTCGTAAGCATCCCAATATTCGAAGAGAAAATTTTCCATCTGAGTAATGCCTTCAGCAATTGTTTTCATACTCTCTTTCCTTGGCATAATCTTGTTTTGAAGAGAATCGAAACCTATTTTAATTATTGATAATGGAGTGTTCATCTGGTGATTTATTATCCGTAAAAATTCACTCTTCATTGCCAATAATTCCTCAAGGTTCTTCGATTTTTCTTCTGTTTTTTTATAAAGATAGGCATTAGAAAGAGATGTCGCTATTATAGATCCAGAAATATTTAATACATTTATATCATCATTGTTAAAATTATCTTTTGATTCTTTGTGTCCAATAGCCAGGATACCGATAAGCTTGTCTTTCAAAAGGAGTGGAACTAAAGCGCAGATATTAAGTTTTTTATAAATGTCTAGAATACTTTTACTATACTCTATTCCATCACGATACAATTCATCAAAAACAACAGTTTTTCCGTCCAAAATATACCGATGATGCAAGTTTTTATCTATAGCAATCTTTTTAATTTTCCCTTGTCGAATGTTTCTATTGTAACTAATCGTATAGGTCTCTTCTTCCTTGTCGTGGTCCAGAATAGCAATAGATTTTAGTTTTAGATTTGATGACAAGACCTTATAGATATGGTTATTTATTTCGTTTGTGTCTAGTGTTGAACTTAATCCCTTACTTAAGGATGAAACAAGTTGTCCTGGGTCATATAGAGAGGTGAAAAAATATTTATTAGCAATTTTATATGCATTATCTTTTAAGGGGATAAAGATTAATAACCCGACAACAAAGATAATTATATCAAAAATATTTAACGGAGAAGCAGCATTGTAAAATACTGAGCGAAGTACGGCCATTATAAGAACTGTTAATGACAAAGAGAGGATATAGACAGAAGATTCTCTAAGAACAAGTTTTATGTTTAAAAAACGGTGAGCAATAATTGAGTAGGCAACCATTAAAATCCAGACCGTAACTAGAATAAAACCAAAAGGAGGAATATAATAGCCATACCAATAAAATAAAGAGGGAGCAAGCCCTATTAAACCTAGAATTATTCCCAAAGTAATAAATCTAGCCTGAGCTCTTTTGTGCCCAGTTGACCTAAAATAAAACTTCAGCAAAAGATAAAGGGGGAAGAGCAGAGAAAGAAAATAATAAAAGACAAAGAAGAGAAAACCTAGACCAGGCGTAGGCCACAAACCTACCCCAGAAATTTGTTGTACACCAGTAATAAAAAAAGGAGATAATATTGCCAAAAGTAAAAGGGCAGATACTATGTATGATGCTATTAAAAAATTTCTATATTCTTTAATTCTGTCAACGAATAAAAGGGAAAAGTGAGTGAAAAATACAAACAAGAATGGAGTCGGCAAGTGAAGAATTTGAAAATATAGGATAATCTTATCATCAGGGATGGTTAGATAGGCCATAGACACAAGACTGTAAAGAGAAAGAAAAAACAAGTGATAAAAATAATATTTTCCTGATAATGAATATCTTCCCTTGAAATAAAACAAACCCGTAACAACGAGCATTGTTGCAGTGTTTAGACTGGCAGTTATAGCGAGAAATGTCTCCATATAAAATTCTACCACCCCGCGCCTAGTCGCTCAAGTGGATATTACTATTTCTTTTTAATATTATAACACATCTTCTTGTTTTTTTCATCAATTTTTAATATTTAAAAAAAGAGAGTATGTTCTACTCTCCTTTAAGACATCTCTTAAACACGCTGATGAGGCCGTAACTTCTTACTTTTAACTTCCCCCTTTACTCTGAGTGAACCACAAACCTTAAAAAAACTCCACAAAAAGAGGATGTGGGGCCAGGGGTCTTGAGATGTACTCTGAGTGGAATTGAGTTCCGATAAAATATTGCCTTTTGCTATTTCACAAAAATACATTTATTTTTTTTGTTTTAGCATCGTATTTTGCCATAAAAATTAAAATTATTTACTTTAAGATTTAGAGTGTTCTATGAAGTCATTCATTTTTTCCTTAAAGCTTTTTTGATAATTCGTCCAAGGCTTCTTTAAACTCTTTTATGTGGTGCTTATCACTTTTTGATTTTATCCTATAACAATTTGATTCCGCTCGGATAATTTGTTGGAAAATTATCCCATTTTTAAATAATCTCCTAGCCCTTTCTATTGTTAGATTTTGCAGTAAATCTTCTTCTTTCATTTTTTTAAAATAGTGTTTGAGATATTTGTCTTTTTCTGTCTTCTTCAAATGTACCAACAGATAGGCTAAATCATACCAGGGCTGAGCCTTCGACATTCCCAACCAATCAATAGTAAATATTTTTTTATTAGCCCCGAAAATAATATTGTTTGGCTTATAGTCACCGTGACCCAAGAAATAATTATCACCGCTAATTTTTAAGCTTTGGGTAATATTTGAAATATTAACATTTTTTAGAAAATTATCCCACTTCGGATTTGAACTACCAACAATTTCTTTATAGCTTGGTATTCCAATTTTCTTTATTAGAACTATAGCCTCATTTAGTCTTCTCTCTAGTGGTTTTTCTTCAAATACTCTTGACACCTTACGTTTATCTTTTAAGTTGTTTTTTGAAGAATGGATAAGGACAAGATTTTCTACAGCCATTAAGTAGTGTTTGTGCAAATACTTGGATGATAGTTTATCAACTAAGTTTTGAAAAAGAAGTCCATCAACATATTCTTGGATATAATGCTTCTTATACCTGCCGACATATTTTGGTTTATCAAAAACATCAATTAATTCTATATTAAAAAGATTTTTTGTTTCTTGATTTGTGTGTTTTTGGCTCTCATATGATTTAAGTAAATATTTTTCTTTACTGTTTTTTATAGTAAAAACCTTGGTTGAACTGCTCCCTGGGTGTTTTAATTCATATATTTTTTCAATTTGAATCTTTTTATGGAGAATTTTCTGTATTATTTCTTTGTTGCTTTCCATAATATTTAATCACCTAAATACTTAAATCTCGAAACTTTTTTACCATCATCATCAACTTTCTCCATAAACATTTTTTTTGGTCTAACAAATAAAGCATTATCTCCAAGTTCAGGGATATTATACAGAGCTCGATATACAACAAGCTCTTCTAAGGTTTCACTATGGTGAGCAACACCAATCACCTCATAAAATTTCCCTTTGTAATGTTTGTACTTTCCAAGTTCCATAAAATATATTTTTTCTAAGACTTCATAACGCCGATAATTTCTTTACTCATCTTGTATAACCCCATCTTTTAACCATATCACTCTATCGACATATTTTTTATCGTCAGGTTCATGAGTTACCATTATAATGGTTTGACCGATTTTTTTATTAAGTTCTCTAAATAATTTCAAGATTGCCATTGACGATTCGGTGTCTAGATTTGCTGTCGGTTCGTCGGCAAACAAAATTATCGGATCGTTTATTAATGCTCTGGCAATTGCTACTCTTTGTTGCTCCCCTCCTGACATTTCTTTAGGCAGGTGGTGTAGTCTATCACCAAGACCAACTTTATCTAGCATTTCAGAGGCTTTTTTTATATAATCCTTTTTAGCCACATTGGAAAGCATTAAGGGCAGGTAAACTGATTCGAGTGCTGTTAATTCTGGAAGTAGAGCGTAGGATTGAAAAACATAACCCAGCTTTTCAAGACGGAAATCAGATTTTTGTTTTTCAGTAAATGACATAAGATTGATTCCGTCCATAATAACCTCTCCAGAACTTGGAATATCGAGTAAGCCAAGCTGATGCAAGAGTGTTGATTTCCCAGAACCACTACGACCCATAAGCGCTACGAATTCACCCTTTTTAACACCAAAATTGATATTCTTAAGCGCATGCGTAGGAACTTTACCTTCGTATGTTTTTTTTAAATTTTTTACTTCAATAATCATATTTTAATGTTGAGTCCTACCCCCAAATTGATTTTAATATATCTTCTTTTGCACCACGATAAGCTGGGAAAAATCCACCTATTAACGCTGCAACTATTAAACTAATATTACTTATCCTAACAATATCAAATGTCACTTTCAATGACACCCAACCAACTGGAAAATCCAGCGGGTTTGATATAAAATACGGCCTCACAACAAACAAAATTAACGATGCACCAAAAATAACACCAATTACACCGTAAAATAAAGCCTGCATTACAAAATAGAGAACAATCGTGCTTTCTTTCATCCCAATTGCCTTCAATATTCCAATTTGTTTTCTTTTATTTACTACGCTGACAAATATAATAATAAATATCGTAACTCCAGCAACTATTGTTCCAATCACTCCAAGAATAATACTAATCATTGTAAAACTTTTGCTAGCACTGGAAGTAAAGCCCATTAAATCACTCCATTTTTTTATATCTTCGCTTTGTAAACCCAACTTTCTTATTTCCCCTATATAAATATCCTCATTACCAATGTCCTCAATTTTCACTATTATTTCTGAGGCCTGATTATGAACTTTTAGAACAGATTCCATTTCTTTTTCTGTCAAAAAAACTGTTTGATCGACTTGAGTACTTTTTGTACTAAAAATACCACCTACTTTGTAAGTTCTTTTAATCCCATTACTAAAGCTAACATCTATTTTATCACCAACCGTAACACCAAGACTTAAATGCTCTAAACTTCCACCGTAGCCTCCTGCAACTTCTTTCCCTATCATTATTACATCTCTATCTGTTTCTTTTAGAAAAGAACCGTCAATCATTGATTCATGAATTTTCGTAACACTTTTTTCATCTTCTGTATTTATAGACTTCAAAAGCCACCGACCACTTTTTATATCTTTGCCATCATTTTTTTCATCATATTTTATAATGGTGCTGTCGAGATAATGTTTCGAACTTCCAATAACCCCAGGAATAGTAGTAATTAATTCCATAGCACTGCTGTTGTTAATATATCTTTCATCGATTGCTGGCTCTATTACAATATTTCCGTATTGATTATCGATTGATTGTGTATTTATAGCCTCAACAATTCCTCCAAAAACAGAAGAAATAAAAACAAGATTAACATATGCCAATGTCATAATAAGAATAGTCATGGCCAATGTCCCCTTGTTCCCTCTTTTTATTGAAGTATATGCTAAAAAAAATGCTGTTTTTATATTCATTTGGAATTTAATTTAAAATCTAATAAGTTTTTATACTATTTTTTATAATTATACCAGTTAATACTAACCACCACCACATTAGAGAAAGACAGAGAATATTTTGTTAATTGAGTAGTTCTATTATCAGCGACTTTAGTTTTAGGAATTTTATAGCACTAAGAAAAATAACCAGAACTAGCAAAAAAAGAGATTGCTATCTGGGAAGTAGAATCAATAAAATTATATTTCATTTCTCATTTTCTTAATTCCTGCCCGTAAAAGAAAAGATAGAGCTACAACCAAAGCGATAGCAATTATAATTAAGGGAATAATCATCAAAAATGACCCACCAGAGCTTATTCCAATAAAAGAAAATAAAGCAGCATAGGCGATTATCAGCACCATGAGAATTATAGACAAAGAAATCATTATAATTCCTAATATTTTTGATTTTTGCATTAATCTAATTTATTTAATTACCTGATCATGTTATTTAGTGACGGCTTGCAATATAACACCGGGTACAACCCGGAGCCAGCAAATTATGGATACTAGATTGATCTTGGTTTAGCTATGAGCCAACAAGGAATTGTGGTTACAACCTAGAGACTAACCTTAAGTAAGCTTCCGTTATCAAAATCCCCAAAGACACTAGCATGCATTCCATATAGAAAGTCATCGACTTGCTGGCTCCATACTGTGTGTGGAGTCTTTTTGCTGAGCGTGTTAGTAGTCATCGAGATTAATTATATTATTATCGTCCAATATCCTATTCCTTGCCGATGAATAAAACCAATTTTCTGGTAAGGCGACGAATTCTTTTCTTGTTGGATTTTTGTAAATGTAATTTATCTTCTCAAGCAAAAACTTTTCACTCAAAACTGGTTCGGGATAATTTTCTCTTTGCCATAACTGATTTTCATAGCCCTTTTTTCTTGAAAAACTATTCTTTACTAAATTTAAAATATATCTTCGATTATCTTTTTCTAATAGTTTGAAGATTTCTTTAGTTGTGTGTTTTTTAAAGTCACTGATTACCTGAGATAAAATATTTCCGTCTTTTGCTTTCACTATCAGGTGAATATGGTTGGTCATAATTACATATTCAAATATTTTTAAACCCTTATTATTCTGACAGTATTTTAAACTTTCAATTATCACCTTGAAATATTCTGGCTTCGTAAATATGTCTATCCATTCAATTACAGTGATAGTAATAAAGTGCGGTATATTTTCATTTTCTTCGTTAATCCTTAGTGTTGGCATATAGTTATATTGTCACGGTTTGCATTTTGGCTCCATACAGAGTATGGAGCCGTCTGGTTTTACCATTTGAGGCTGGTCTTTTGTAGATCGGTAATTTTTTGATAAACACTAAATTTTTAATACCAGCTTCTTCATAGATCTCTCTTTTGGAAGTATCATAAAAACTTTCATCATTTTCAACTCCACCTTTAGGAAAGTCCCATGTACCCATATCTGCCATATATATTATTGCTATTTGGTTTTTATCATTTATTACAATTCCACCTCCACAGTTTATTATTTTGTAGTCTTTAATATCCATAGAAATATATAAAATTTAAAATATTCATTCGAAATTTATTGAAATCACTTTTATTTTCTGGATTCCCAGTCAAGCTGAGAATGACAAGGGGCCTACTTTTTACTTTTTACTTTCATCTTTTCACTAAGCGAAGCGCACACCTTCACAAACTCCACAAAAAGAGGGTGTGGGTCCAGTGGTCTTGAAATGTATTCTGGGTGGAATTGGGTTCCCATAAAGAATGGGTGGTCGGTTATTTCTACTGCTTCCACTATTTTTCCATCGGGACTTGTTCCTGTTACTTTGAGTCCTGCTGTTTCTAGTTGTTCTCTGTAGGCGTTGTTATATTCATATCTATGTCTATGTCTCTCTGAAACAGTCATTGTTTTGCCAAATTTCTTAGCATAAGCTTTTGCCATATGAGTTCCTGGAGTAATCTTACATGGCCAACCACCAAGACGGATAGTTCCACCGTATTGTTTCTTAGCGAGTAGTTCTTTTTGTTCTGGCATAATATGAATAACTGGGTGTGGTGTTTTTGAATTTGCTTCTTCGGAATTTGCATCTTTTAATTTCAAAACATTCCTAGCATATTCAATAATACACATTTGCATTCCATAACAAAGTCCAAAGTATGGAACTTTATTTTCTCGACAGTATTTAATTGTTCTTATTTTCCCTTCTGAACCACGACTTCCCCATCCTTGAGGAACAACAATTCCGTCTAAGCCCTTCAAGACTCTTATCCCATTTTTTTCTATTTCATCAGTTCCAATCCAAACTAGTTTAACTTTGGTTTTATTAGCAATACCTGCGTGTTTTAGAGCCTCAATAACTGAAATATATGAATCAGAAAAGGTAAAATCGCCTGTAGCGAAGTATTTACCAACAATTCCTACTTTTACCTCCTTGGTCGCATTCTTTGAGATATTGACCATTTTGGTCCATTCTTTCAAGTCATTTTTTCTGGTTTTTAGTTTGAATTTTTCAAGAATTCTATTTCCTAAACCATCTTTTTCAAAATTGATTGGAACATCATAGATAGAGTCAATATCAGGAGCTGAAATAACATCCCCTGAATGGATGTTACAGTTGATTGCAATTTTCTTTCTTCTGGGATCATCGACTGGTCTCTCTGAACGAGCAATAATAAAATCTGGCTGAATTCCTGCTGAATTTAGCGTCCGAATAGCATGTTGAGTCGGTTTTGTTTTCATCTCCCCCATTAAATGTGGAATTGGAAGATATGAAACCATAACAAATTGTACATCATCAGGATTATACAGCTTCATCATACGAGCCGCTTCTAAGAAAAGCATATTTTGATATTCACCAACAGTCCCGCCAATTTCAATAATCATAATTTCTGCACCAGATTTCTCAACTGCAGCATAAATTCTATCTCTGATTTCCATCGGAATATGTGGAACAACTTCGACACATTTTCCTTTATATTCTAAGTTTCTTTCTTTTTGGATGACGGTCTGATAAACACGACCAGTGGTCATGTAGTTTTCTTTATAAATATTTGTATTCAAAAAACGCTCGTAATTTCCAACATCCTGATCTGTTTCATCACCATCTTCAGTTACAAAAACTTCGCCATGTTCAACTGGATTCATTGTCCCAGCGTCTACGTTTATATAGGGGTCAATTTTTATCGCTGACACCCTGAAACCTTTTGATTTTAAAATAGTTCCGATTGAAGCTGTCGTTACACCTTTACCAACGCCAGACATCACACCACCAACAACAAAGATAAACTTTGTGTCATTCTTTTTCTCACTTAGTTTTGCAGTCATATTTTAATAAAAAAATAGCAAGATTTCTCACTATTTATTAATTAATATTTTAATTTTTGGTTTAGTATTTCCTAATCTTAATTCTACTACGTACTCACCTATTTTTTTTATGGGGGAAGGCAAATTAACATCTTTTTCTAAAATGTCATATCCTCCTTTTTTAACTTTTTCTGCTATAAATTTGGAATTCAGTTTTGTATACAAAGTTCCTGTTTCGTCAGCTTTTAGATTGAATTTGAATGATTTTCCATTTATCTTGGAGGCTATCTTATCCTTGCTCTTCATCGCTGTTTTCTTCTTTTTTTCCTCTCTTTTCTTGTCATCTTGTATATTTTTAACCTTCCTATCGCTGACAATCTCTGCTAACTTTTGTGACAATAAAAAATTATTAGCATATCCTTCCTTAACGTCCTTTACATCCCCTCTAACACCTAGGCCTGGGACACTTTTTATAAGTATGACTTTCATATTATTCTTCTATTATTTCTTCAGTACTTGTTGCAAATATATCTTGAAACTTTTCATAATCAAACAATATTTCTACTGCTTTTTCAACTTGAGGGTCAGTATTGTTATTATAGTCTTCCAATGTTAGGTCAACCTGAATATCGGGAGCAATCCCCTCATCATTTATGCTTCTGCCTTTTGGTGTTAGCCATTTGGCTACAGTAATTTTTAATGAAGAACCATCACTGAGGGTCTCAAGTGTTTGAACTGAACCTTTACCAAATGTTTGCATACCAACAAGCTTTGCTTCATTTGTATCTTGCAGGGCACCTGCAACGATCTCAGAGGCTGAGGCTGATCCTTGATTGACTAAAACAACAGTATTATAATCCTTTAGCCTGGCGCGACCTCTAGCCAGGTAAGGATTTACTCTGTCTTCACTAAACTTTTCAATAACCACTGTTCCATCCTCTACCCATTCACTTGACATCTCTATCGCTGTATCGAGAAAACCTCCTGGATTATTTCTTAGATCAATAATAATACCAAGTGGTTCAGCTTTAATAATATCAGCGATAGCTATATCAAATTTTTGTTTAGTATCTTCATTGAAATTCGTAACTTTAATAACAAATATATTGTCATCTCGCAAAGTGGTTCTTACGCTAGAAACTAAAATCTTTCCTCTAATTATTTCTATTTCTTTTGGGACTTCGAAATCTTCACGGTATATAGTGAGCGTTACCGGAGTGTCTTTCTCTCCTCTAATTTTATTAACAGCTTCGTCAATACTAATTCCCATTGTCGTTTCTCCATTAATCGCAAAGACCTGATCACCTGCCAAAAGTCCTGATTTTTCTGCAGGCATATCTGGTAAAGGAGCAACGATTGTTAAAATATCATTTTTTATACCAATTTCAGCGCCTATCCCCTCAAAAGTTCCAGCCAAATCATCCTGAAAACTTTTAGATATAACTGGGTCCATAAAAACCGTATAAGGATCACCAACAGCTGAAGTAAGACCTTTCAGAGCACCATAAAAAAGCTTTTTCTCATTTATTTCACCTTGATCGACATATTTCTTCTCCAACTGGTCCCAGACTTCCCAAAATAAATCAAAATCAACATCCTGAGTGAGCAAGCCATCATCTGTTTTATTGTATTTTCCCAGAACTTGTCCAACAAAAACAGTCTTTTCCTTGGCTATTTCTTCAATTGTGGTGTTTTTGCTAATCGAATAAATTCCTGCAAAAAAAGAACCACTCATTAATAAAAGCACCAAAACAAAGAAGAAAGATTTCTTTAAGAAACCTTTTTTTATATCAATTCCCATATCTTCAGTTTTATTTAATTTATCATTTTCCATTTCATTCATTTTAACACATTAAAAAAAGATAGACAAATATAAAAATTGCATCAATTGTCTTAATTTCCCTTCAAGACAAAACCATTTATTATATTTGCAATTTTACCAAATATTAGTTAAAATTCAATTAAACTAAACATTTATACTATAATTTATATGGAAAAATTCATTATTCAAGGTGGCAAAAAAATATCAGGCGAAATAGACGTGAAAGGGGCAAAAAATGCAGCGCTTAAAATTGTCCCTGCCTCAATTCTTTCTGAAGAAAAAATTACAATAACAAATCTACCTGAAATTGAGGATATCAAAAGGTCGATTGAAATGATGGAACACCTAGGAGCAGAAATCACTCTTTCCAAAAGTTCGTGTGAAATCCAACTTAAGGATATCAAAACAATTGAACTAAGTTCAGAGCTAGCAAACAAATTCCGAGCATCAATAATGTTTGTCGCACCCATCCTTGCTCGTTTCGGTGAAGTTAAGTTTCCCCATCCTGGAGGTTGTGTTATTGGAGCAGGCTCTAGACCTATTGATTTATTTTTAGAAGGTTTTTTAGCGCTTGGAGCTAAAATAGAACATAAGGATGGCTTCTATCATATCAAAGCATCAAAACTTAAAGCTTGTGATTACTTTTTTACTACTGTTAGTGTTACTGGAACTGAAAGTATAATGATGGCTGCTACTCTGGCAGATGGGGTTAGTGTAATAAAAAACTGTGCTATGGAGCCTGAGATTACAGCCTTGGCTGAATATCTAAACACACAAGGAGCTAAAATAAGTGGTGCTGGAACCCCCATCATGTCTATTGAGGGGGTAGATAAACTATCAGCGGGAACTTTTGAGGTTATTCCTGATAGGATTGAAACTGGAACTTTTGCTATTTTGGCTGCCCTCACGAAAGCTGAATTAACTATCAAAAAATGCAATCCAAACCATATTGAAATTCTTTTAAATATATTTAATAAAATCGGTATTAGGTTTGATGCGGGCATTGATTATCTAAGAATATTTCCCACTGAATCTTTTAAATCATATAGCATAAAAACTCATGAATATCCTGGTTTTCCTACTGATTTGCAATCCCCCTACACTCTACTAATGACACAAGCTCAAGGGTCATCCCTAATCCACGAAACAATTTATGACAGAAGACTCCTATTTACAGATCTTTTGGCTCAAATGGGAGCCAATTCTATAATGTGCGATCCACATAGAATAGTTGTCAATGGACCAACTCCACTTTTTGGTAAAAAACTTACATCTCCTGATCTAAGAGCTGGGATCACTATGATATTGGCTGGTCTTATCGCTGAAGGAGAGACCACCATAGACAATATCTACCAGATTGATAGAGGCTATGAAAAGATTGACGAAAGACTAAGAACACTTGGTGCAGATATAAAAAGAGTTAAAGACTAATATGAACAGTAAAACAAGAAAATATTTATTTTTATTTTTTATTTTGGCTTTTGTCACAATAACTCCCCTTGTTAGTCTTTATGCAGCAGGATATAAATTTAGTTTTTCTGGTGACTTTCTACAAAAAACAGGAATGCTCATTATCGATTCAACGCCCAGCGGAGCGAAAATTATAATTAACGACGAACCTCAACAAAAATTTCTAAACAAACTTAGATCCAAAGCTCTCAACAGCACAAAGGATCAAAACATTTTAACGACCCCAGCCAAAATAAAAGGTCTTATTCCTGATGAATATACAGTAGAGCTCGAAAAAGATGGATATTGGTCATGGGAAAAAAAACTGGAAATAAACCCAGGCAGTTCAACATTTGCTGAAGATATTGTAATGTTCAAAAATAATCTACCTCAACCTGTAACTTCTTCTATAATAATAAATTCAAAACAATCTCTAAATAAAAAATACATAGCCTATACCACTGAAAATACATACCAAATTTTCAACGATGATAACGAAGAAGTTATTAATTATCAAAAAAATGCCTCAAGTACTAACCAACTAACAAATAGTATCATCTGGCTCGATAATAATCATATTTTATTTGATTATTTTTTATTTTCTCTTGATGACTGGAATAAACCAAAAGATTTATCTAGTTCACTCGTGAATATTAATCTTGAAAGTGTCACTTTTTCAAATAGCAGTCTAGTCTATATTCAAAACAACAATAGCCTTATTAAACTTGATTCCAAAAGCGTTGGGATAGAAACTGTTCTAAATTCTGAAAAAATATTTGACTACCTAATAAAGGATAATTTAATCTACACGATTGAAGAGTTGAATAAAAATATTTACTTGATTGTTTATGATGATAAAAAAATAATTAGGCAAATAAACTTAAATTTTGATGATAGCTATGTTTTCGTTAATACAAATAATAGTTTAATCAATATATATAGCTCAAGGTTTAAAACACTTAATTTAGTTGATCCGCTAGATTATTTTGGCCCACTCAAGGAAACAATCAACAATGTAGGAGATAGTTTTTGGGTCGACAATGAAAAACTAGTTTACTATAATGATTTCGAAATATGGATTTATGAAAAAGATAATTTCAAAAAAACTATCCTAACTAGGATTAGTGATAAGATTAATTATGTTTTATGGCATCCAAGTAATAATTATATTATTTATTCAACAGCCGAATCACTGTTCACTATTGAGCTAGACAACAGAGAAAAACACAGTACGAACCACTTGATAAAACTAAACAATATTGATTTCCTAGATATCAATAATGACGGTGACGTGCTATATTTCTATTCTGAGCTAGGCAATCAAAGGGGACTTTTTAAGTTAGCTATATAAATTTGAGTATCAAAAAAACACTTATTGCTAAGTGTTTTTTTGATGTATGATTATCGCAATTTATTCATAAATTCCTCTAGCTCATCATCGCTATAAAATTCTATAAGAATTTGTCCTCCTAAACCTTTTCTTTTAATTTCAGCCTTGGTGCCAAAATATTCTCTTATAACGAGTTCTCTGTCTTTATCTTGAAAATTAACAGGTTTTTCTTTTTTTGTACTTGGGGTTTTTGTAATTTTTGATTCAAAAGAAGTATCAGATACAGACATATTGTCATGTAGTATTTTTCTAAACAAAGCCATTTGCTGTACTTCATTTTCCATTCCAAGAATAATTTTTCCATGCCCCTCAGAAATTCTTCCTTCGCTTAAAGCATTTTGAATTTCTTCTGGCAAATTAAGAAGACGGAGTGAATTTGCAACTGAAGATCTTGACTTTGAGACTCTTCCCGCTAATTCTTCTTGTGTCAAATTAAATTCATCAACTAATTTTCTATAGGATATTGCTGTTTCTATTGGGTTCAAATCTTCTCTTTGAATATTTTCAATCAAGGCAATTTCTAATTTTTCCTGTTTGTCTGCATCCCGAATAATTACAGGGACAGTAGCTAGTCCAAGTTTTTTAGCAGACCGCCACCTTCGCTCACCAGCGATTAATTCATATCCACCTTCTTCTTTTTTGGTTACAATCAAAGGCTGAATTATACCGTATATTTTTATTGACTCAACCAACTCATCTATATGAGCATCTGAGAATCTTCTCCTGGGCTGATAAGGATTTACAGAGATATCCGCTGGACTAACTTGCATCACTGTATGTTGTTCGTCGGGGTGTGAAACGTTAACAACTGTGTCACCCGAACTTGAAGTTGTGATTTTATTTACTTTTTTTGGAATCAAGGAGTCTAGCCCCCTACCTAAACCTACCATAATATTTTTTATTAATAATTATTTATTTTCTATTTATTCACCAAAATATGATCCAGGCTCATCGAGTTTTTTACCTTCTTTTTTTATATCAAAATTTTCTATATCAATAATTTCTTGTGCAAGCATTTCGTAAGCTCGACCGCCTCGAGAGTTCGTATCGTAATGCATTATGGTCTTACCATAACTTGGAGCCTCAGCCAATCTTACACTTCTAGGAATAACTGTACTAAAGACTCTATTTGGAAAATGGTTTTTTATTTCATCCAAAACAAGACCAGAAAGTTTGTTTCGTTTATCGAACATAGTTATAACAGCGCCCATTATATTTAAATCTGGTTTTAAATTTTCTTTAACCAAGGTAATCGTTTCCAATAGTTGACCAAGTCCTTCCAGTGCATAATATTCACTTTGTATTGGAATAATGATTTCATCAGCGGCAACCAGACTGTTTATAGTCATAAGACCAAGCGACGGTGGTCCATCAATAATAATATAGTCATAATCATCCCTAATCTCCTCTAATAAAGTTTGTAGGATAAATTCTCTATCATCCATTGAAACAAGCTCGATCCCCGCCCCCGCAAGGGCAGCTGTAGCTGGTGCAACAGTGAATTTATCAATGATAGTCCTTTTTAAAACATCCCTTATATTTTTATTACCTACTAATGCTTCGTATATTCCATGATCGAGTTGTTTATGATCAATACCTATCCCAGATGTGGCATTTGCTTGTGGGTCAATATCAACGATTAAGACATGTTTTCCAAGTTGCGCTAAATAAGCCCCAACATTAACTGAGGTTGTTGTTTTGCCTACTCCTCCTTTTTGATTCACGACTGATATTATTTTTCCCATATTGTATAAATTATTACACTAATTATACAACAATAAAAATGCTTTGACAAACTCCTAAAAATTGATATAATAAAATCCGATAGCTAATAATGGCTATTTTTTATTGTAATTGGATAAATACGCCCAGGTGGTGGAACTGGTAGACACGCGAGACTCAAAATCTCGTTCTAGCAATAGAGTGAGGGTTCGATTCCCTCCCTGGGCACTATTAAAAATACTCTCCTTTTTGGAGAGTTTTTTGATAGAGTTTTGTGGAAGGATGAAAACCCTCAAGTGTGATAAATGTATGGAATTCAGAGAGCTTTGCTTGTCAGCAGAAATAACAGGAAATAATTCAAACATTTACGATTGGTTTGTTGGGGTTCACCCCGTTCGATTTTTACCCGTCCGTAGCTTTAGCGAAGGCGGGCCCTCCCTGGTCACAAACATAAAAACTCTTCTTCTTGAAGAGTTTTTATTTTGATCAATATCCATAACAATAAATTTTACTCAAACTCATTAATCTTTTGCATCAACTCAAGATTCCCAGGATTTAAGTCTTGAGTTTTTTTATAGTAGAGAAAAGCTGATTCCTTATCCCCCATCCTGTCATAAGTGATAGCAAGACTGTATAGGGCATTCGAATTATTTGAATCAAACAATAATGATTTTTGGAAATTTTCAATTGCAAGTCTATCATTATTCATATTAAAATATGCTCTTCCTAATTCAAAATAAATTTTAGAATTACTAAACTCATCTTTTTTAAGTTTTTCTAGAAGGTCTATTGCTTCCCTGTTGTTATTGTTAACTATCATAACTTTTGCGAGACCAAGGCTAGCATCGCTATAATCACTCTTCAGAGAGTGAGCAATATTAAAATATTTTAAAGCATTCTCGTTGCACCCCAGGGCACCTTCTCTTGCTTCGCAATTCACCTTGTCACCTTGAAGTAAATATAGCTTTCCAATCTCTGTGGCAAGGACAGGATTTGTAGGCTCAAGCGAGAATGCTTTTACAAGCGGTCCTATGGCAAAAACCTCCCCATTCGAAGAATAATTAGCGATGTCTCGATAAATGATACCCAATGTTTCGTATGAGATAACAGAATTAGGATTAATGGCGATAGCTTTTTCAGCCCACTTTTTCGCCTCGTCCACATCTCTCGCTATTGCTCCGTAATCTTTATTTGCATTTTTTAACTCAAGCTTTGCTCTTTCTAAATAAATTTTGGAAAGAGTAATGGGATATTCCTCAAAACTAGGATTAAAATATATTGCCTTCTGGATTGATTCTTCATTAATATTTTTTGAATAAACATCAGCAATCAAAAATTTGACGCTAAAAGCAATAATCAAAAACCACATAAAAACTGCTAAATAAAATAGTATTTGAAAAATATTATTAGTATTTCGTATAAGAAACCCACTGTTCTTGTAGTAACCTGAACTTAAAACATTATTTAAGAAAAGGGCCAGAAAAAACCAGAACAAAAGAAAACTCAAGAATGAGAAAATAGTTAAGAATGGCAAAAATACAACGAAGACAAAAGCGCCTAGACTGGAAATAAATTGATAATCATTGTCTTTCTTTTTATATAACACTGCAGATTTATATGAAATATATAGCAAGAATGCAAGAAAAAGAATAAAACTGACACTAGCCAAAAAACCGACAGTCGGTGGAAGATTGCAAACAAATGAATGAGAGTTTTTGAATCGTAGTTGCCAATTGTCTTCATAATTTAGCTCATAAGGTCTATGGAGAGATAAATAATCAGAGTAAGAACCAAGGCCCACCCCAAACAAAAAATCAGTTTTTATTGAAGATAAAACAATTTTAAAAGAAGCACTTCTATTTAAGTTTTCCTCTCCTATTTTATAAACATTTTCTGAGCCGATTGAAAGGATAATTCCAAAAAAGAAGACGATAACAATCAGCAGTGAAAATCTTTTCCTAAAAGAACTAAGAAGAATTTTTTTATCAATCAACATTCCTTGAATTAAAAAAGCAATTGCGAAAATAAAAAATAAAGGTTTATGAAAAACGATGGTTATTAAGAAAAAAAGAAGTAGAAGAAAATACTTAACAAATTTATTCTGAGACTTTGAGAAAAAATTTCCAAAGAAAAGCGGAGCAAAAAGTAATATATTTAGAGAGGCAATAATAATCAAATCTTCAGTTGTGAATTTAAAAAAATTAAAAGCCGGAATAAAGGAAGTAACTATTTTGTATACAAACAATCCTATACTCGAATAAAGAAATACTTTCAAAAACTTATCTTTTAAAGAAAACAAATCTTTTGCTCGAGCTAATAAAAGAAACAAGACGACTGAGAAAAAAATAGTTAAAAATGAGAAAAGATGATTATTGAAATCTCCAAAAAATGCTGAGAATTTATTTTGAGAAAGCATGCTAGAAAAAAAGGACAATAGGACAAATAATACTATTAATTTTTCATATGTGTAGAATTTGAAATTATCTTTCAATGGATATTTTTTAAAATAAATTAACAAAAGAGTTAATGCTGGAAAAAATAAAACTAAAACAAAAAATTTAAAGAATTCGCTTCCAAAAGAAAACAATAAAAAAAACAAGGGAATCATATATAAAACCCCCTTCTTTAAAATATTTTCAATATTTATTTTAGTGCTCATATTTTACTCACTTTTAAAAGCCTTTTTATCGATAATGTCCTTTATGAACACATTTATTGCAGTTGCGACCGGAATAGACAGAACCATCCCTATAACACCAGCCAACTTAAAGCCAATCATTAAAACAGCCAAGGTTACTATTGGATTTAGCCCAACAACTTTTTGCATAAGTTTTGGAACTATAATATTGTTTTCTACTAACTGAATAATATAATACAAGATTCCAACGAAAGCCATGAAGATAGCTCCTCCTTGGGTGAATGCAAGGAACATAGCTGGAATTGCTGCTATCATTGGTCCTAAATATGGAATAAACTCTGTTAAGCCTGCAATTATAGCCAAAACAAGGGCATACTCGACCCCCAGAATACTAAGCCCAATATAGGTTAAAGTAAAGATTAATAAAGATAGTATAATCTGACCTCGCAACCAAAGACCTATTTTCTTTTGCATTCTTGAAATAAGCTGCATCACATAAACTTGATTTTTTGCAGGCGCAATTGACCAAATAACCTTTTTGACAGCGTCTTCCTCTACGACCATATAAAAAGTAACAACTATAACCAAAAAGAAAGTAAATATACCACCAAAAACATCAATAGCGCCTGTGATGATATTTTCAGCAGCTTTCGCAAACCCAGGGAAACTATTCTTACTACTCAAAATGTTTTCAAGGGGATTTGCTCCTAAAGAATATTCTTTAAGTAAGGTAAACCCGGAGGAGAGTTTTTCAGATATTTGTGGGTAATGGGAAGTAAGTTCTGTTATTTGAGATGTAATCGGTGGAATAACGAGCAAAATAACTGAACCCACTATTCCAAACAATAAAAGATAAATAGTAATAATACCAACTCCACGTGGTATTTTTCTGTCTTGCATCCAATCAACCCAAGGGTCAAGTGCTGAAGCCAAAATCAATGATATAAACAAAACAGCCAAAATATCACGAACCACATATAAAACAAAAAACAAAAGAAGAGCAACTAAAATCTTCACGATAGTTAAAAAGGAAATATTAAAGTATTGGCTTTTCTTTTCATTTTCCATATTTATTGTTTATTTTTATATTTCAATTATACAATATTTTAAGACAATCAACAACGATTGACAAAATGATAATTTAATGATATATTATGATGTTCTTTGAAAAACTTTATTATTTAGTTTTCTTGGTCCAACAACTTTTGGACATATAAATCTATGAATTTTCATAGAAAATCTGTTATTTATATATAAAGAATATATAATTACAAAAAAAAGGAGAAACATCATGAAGAAAAACGTAAAAAGGTTAGCTTTTGCAGGATTAGTTTTACTAACTCTTTCCTTTGTTTGTTTTGCTTTCATTCTTGAACTAAATAAATTTGGAAATAATGTTGGGTTATTGGTAATAGCAGTTCTATTTGCATTATCGATTATTTTTTTCAGCATTTCAAGTAATCTTCACGGAAAGGGAAACTATCTTATTTTTAATGACCTGGAACCAGGAGTACGGCACGTACTGGTCAAACAAATTTCAGGAAAGGATGACGTAAAATTTTCCCTTATTAGTTTCCCTGAATCAAATACTCACCTAACATTCTATGATGATGAAAGATTATCATTCCTAGAAAACGGCGACGAATTTATCAGGCCACTAGATAAAAAAAACATTATTTGCAAAATTGCTTCCTAAAAACAAAAAGGCGAGGTCTACAACAGACCCGCCTTTTTTCATATCTAAAATATATTTTCTACCTGTGGTGAGCCTGTCGAACTACATCATCCCCGGCATTCCTCCACCCATCCCCATTCCACCCGGCATTCCTCCGCCATCGTCTTTTTCTGATGGTTTATCGGCTATTACCGCTTCTGTACTCAGAAACATGATTGCAGCTGAAGCAGCATTCTCTAGGGCACTTCTAACAACTTTCGTTGGATCAACTATCCCCGCTTCTAATAAATTCTCAAATTTATCCAGTGCAGCGTTGTAGCCAATACCAACTTTTCCATCTTTATGTTCACGCATTATATTATAGAGAACCAATGAACCATCTTTCCCAGCATTGGCAGCGATTTGTTTAAGTGGTTCAATTATTGCATTATCAACAATTCTAGCTCCAATTGATTTTTCTTTTGTGCCAGTTAGCCCTTCAAATGCATTTCCAGCTAAGCAAAGTGCCATGCCTCCTCCAGGAACAACACCCTCTTCAACTGCCGCTCTTGTAGCATGCAAGGCATCGTCAATTCTATCTTTTTTCTCTTTCATCTCAGCTTCAGTGGCAGCTCCTACTTTTATAACAGCAACTCCTCCTGACAATTTAGCCAATCTTTCTTTTAATTTTTCTCTATCATAATCGGAGTCAGCAACTTCAATTTCAGCTTTGATTTGTTCAACTCTTTTTTTAATATCCTTTTCTTCACCTTTTCCTTCAACAATGGTTGTCTCATCTTTTGTAGCAATAACTTTTCTGGCTTGTCCTAAGTCGTCAAAATCAGCTGTTTCAAGTTTTAAGCCAAGTTCTTCAACGATTACTCTAGCTCCCGTAACTATAGCTAGATCTTCTAACATATCTTTTTTTCTGTCACCAAAGCCTGGAGATTTAATACCAAGAACATTAAATGTTCCTCTTAGTTTATTTAAAACAAAAGTTGTTAATGCCTCACCATCTATTTCCTCAGCGATTATAACTAGATCCTTCTTTCCGGCTTGAGCCATTTTTTCAAGAAGAGGTAAAACTTGTTGAACTGATGATATCTTTTGGTCAGTTAATAATATAAATGGATCTGTAAATTCTGAAACCATTTTTTCAGGATTTGTAACCATATATGGTGAAATATATCCTTTGTCAAGTTGCATTCCTTCTACCACTTCTTTTTCAACTCCGAAAGATTGACCCTCTTCAACCGTGATAACACCATCTTTCCCTACAGAATCCATGGCTTCAGCAATTATCTTTCCAATCTCTTTGTCATTGGCTGAAATTGAACCAACTTGAGCTATTTCCTCTTTTGTTGAAATACTTTTACTTACTTTTTTCAGTTCAGCGACCATCCTGGAAACTTTTTCCTCTATTCCTTTTCTAATTTCTATTGGATCTACTCCGGATGATACCATTTTAAGTCCTTCACTTATCATTGCTTGAGCTAGAACTGTTGCGGTGGTTGTTCCATCCCCGGCTGTATCATTCGTTTTTGAAGCAACTTCCTTTACCATCTCTGCTCCAATATTTTCAATTTTATCTTCCAATTCAACTTCACGAGCAACAGATACTCCGTCTTTAGTAATAATTGGGGAACCAAAACCTTTGTCTATGACAACGTTCCTTCCTTTCGGTCCAAGTGTTACCTTTACTGTATTTGCAAGCTTGTCGACACCTGCTTTTAATTTAGAACGAGCTTCTTCATTAAATAATATTTGTTTTGACATAAAAGTATTAAATTCTAAATTATAATTTCTAAATTCTAAATAAATTCAAATTTTTAAAATATTAAATTCAAAAGTTTTTAATTTTTGAATTTTGAGTTTAAGACTTGTTTAGAATTTAGTATTTAGTGCTTAGAGTTTTTGTTAATTTATTATTGCGACGATATCGTTTTCTTTAATTACCAAATATTCTTCTCCTTCTACTGTAATTTCATCTGGAGAATATTTTTTGAAAACAACGTTGTCTCCTACTTTAACGCTCATTTTCTTTTTTTGACCATTCTCAAAAAAAAGACCATCCCCTACAGCTAGTACTTTGCCGTGAACTGGTTTTTCCTGCTCAGCGTTTCCTGGTAAAACTATACCGGATTTAGTCATTTCTTCTTGTGCATCTGGCTTAACAATAACATTGTCATGTAGCGGTTTCAAGTTCATAGGTATAACACAAATGCTTTAACATTTGATAATTAATTAATAATAATTTTAGCACTCTCTAGCTTCAAGTGCTAACTCTATAGTATTTTATCACTTTCTATCTTTGTGTCAAGAAAAAAAATTACTAAATATATAAAATAAAGTCGTACATACCTGCCCAAAATGCCATGAACGAATTGTATTAAATCAAAATTTTTATAAAGATAATTTCTCTTTATAAAGAAGCTGAATAAAAATAGAGGCAGGCGGGTGTACGACTTTATTTTATATATATTTTTTTGAATTATATACTACAAATATCTCATCCAAACATAGACAGTAGATATTAATATTGAAATAAACATTATAAGTAGCCCCATTTTCATAAAGTCCATGAAACCAATTTTGTATCCTGACTTTTCAGCCATTCCGGCTACCACCAGATTGGCGCTAGCTCCAACCAAAGTTCCATTTCCACCAAGGCAAGCACCAAGTGCTAGAGACCACCAAATAGTATTGATTTGTGCTGTCTCAGTAAAGGTAGTAACATGCATTTCTTGAACTAGCGGAATCATTGTTGCAACGAATGGAATATTATCAACAAAAGCTGAGAATATTGCCCCTCCCCACAACATTGCCATAGCGGTTATAGCCAGACTTCCATTGGTTACTTCGATTAGCTTATCAGCAGCCCATCCAATAACGCCGACATGTTCAAGTCCACCAATTATTACAAAAAGTCCTATAAAGAAAAATATTGTTATCCATTCTACTTCATGCAAGGCTTTTTCTGGGTTTTTATTGTCTAGAAGCAAGAGCAAGCCTGCGCCCATAATAGCAATTGTAGCCCCTTCCATATGTAACCATCCGTGTAGAAAGAAACCAATCACCACTAAAGCTAAAACGAATAATGATTTTTTAAGTAAAACTACATCTTGGATACCATCTCTTTCATTTAATTTCATAATCTTGTCCATATTCTCTTGGCTGGTTTGTATTTGTTTCTTATAGAAAAATTTTATTACGGGGATCATAACTATAAAAATAATTATAGAAACGGGGGCTAGATTTAAAGCAAAATCAAGAAATGATAGATTTGCAGCAGAACCAATCAAAATATTTGGTGGGTCGCCAATAAGCGTTGCGGTCCCTCCGATATTACTCATAAATATTTCTACAAACAGAAAAGGAATTGGGTTTACTCTAAGATGGTCAGCAATAACCAATGTCATTGGAACCATTAACATAACTGTTGTTACATTATCAAGAAGAGCAGAAAAAACAGCTGTTATTATTGCAAACATTAACATTATCTTCCAAGGGTTTCCTTTAGCTAATTTTGCTGATTTAATTGCAACATATTGAAAAAGGCCTGTATCTTTCGTAATCCCAACAATAATCATCATTCCGATAAGCAAGCCGATTGTATTAAAATCAACTGCTCCAATAGCGGAGTCCTGACTATAAAAATCCATAAATATTCCAACAATTATCATCAGAGCTCCTCCAAAAATTGCAACAATTGTTCTATGAATTTTTTCTGAAATTATAGCACCATAACTGGCTAAAAATATTAGTAAAGCAGCTGTAACTGCTCCACTGGTTATATGACTTGCGGCGACGCCGACTAATTCTTCATGCATACTAATTATCCAAAAAAAATAAAAAACTAAACTTTAGTTTCTTATTTAAATGTTTATTATTTTTATATTAAAAAAATTATTATTTATTACCACCGTTCCTTGCATCAATCTGATCTTTTTCAAACAATGCGTTGTATAAAGCATTTTTTATACATGTCCTTGTTATTACACCAACCATAGCGCCATCATCGCTAATAACTGGAAGGATTCTTCTTGTCCCTTTAGTGGCATATGAAGCTGCCTCAATCATAGCGTCATTTATGCTCAAAGCATGAAAATCTTTGTGCATTATAGCTTCAATCTTATTGTCTTTCATTTTCTCGGCGTATTTGTTGAATGTTCCCTCTGCTCCAAAATTTGAAAAAATTGGATCATCTTGCAAATACGGAGGAACCACTTCTTTTACTAAAGTGTACGAAGACAATGTTCCTATTGGATGATTATTTTCATCGATAACGATGAGACTGTTTGTTTTTTTCTCAACCATTAATTTTACTGCTTCAAGAATTGTCATATCCTTTTTAGCTGTGCAATATTCGGTTATCATGTAATCCTTTACCCACATAATTTGTTAAAATAAATTATTTAATCTATGTCAATTGTAATACTATTTAATACTTTGTCAATACAAAAAAAAGTTACCTTAAAAGAAAGGTAACAATTAAAGAAAGGATTTAAAAAAAATCATGGTGAATCTTCGTAAGTTTTTTCTTTCACAACTTTGAAGTGAACGTATAGTGAGATAGTTGTGCTTAAAACGTAAATAAGGAAAAGAAGAGCGGGACTACAGGTAAACTGTAATGAAAAAAGAATTGTAATCAATAACGGAATACCTAGCGAAATATAAAATACAAACATTTTGTCTCCTTTCTTTTATTATGATTTAATGAGCTGTTAATAATTATATTTTATCAAAATTTCATTATTTTGTAAATAAAAATAACCAATCTTTAAATCGGTTATTTTTGTATATAGACTGAATTTTAAATATATATTAGTTTCCTTTTAATTTTCTCCATCTCTTGGCTGCTTTCGATCTTGCTAATTCTTTTGCCATCTTAGCATTAATACTTGCAAATCTCTCTCTGTCAAAAGACCTAATATCTTTTTTGGCCTCTTCGGCTCTCGTTCTTGCTTCTTCAATTCTTGTTTCATCTAGTTCTTCAGCTCGTTCTGCTGTGTCAGCCAAAATAACAACTTTATCTGAAAGGACCTCAATAAAACCACCGGAAACACTCATTACACTATTTTCCCCTTTTTCATTCTTTGTTTCAATAACACCAGCCTGTAGTGACGCTACTATTGGAATATGGCCAGGTAGAACTGTTATCTCTCCTGCTTTTGTCGGTGCAACAATTTGCTGGACCATTTCCTGCATGACCATTCTTTCTGGGGTTACTATTTCAAATTTTATTAATTTCATAAGTTTTAGAATTATGAATCAAGAATTATGAATTATGAATTATTTTATTAACAAGAAAACAATTTTTCTTGTTTGTGATTCATTATTCATGCTTCATGATTCTATTTCGAAGAAATATCCTCAATTCCACCTTTCATATAAAAATCATCTTCACCCTTATCGTCATGTTTACCATCAAGAATTTCTTTAAATCCTTTTACAGTATCTTCAATTTTTACGTATTGTCCAGGTGTTCCCGTGAAAGCCTGAGCAACTTCAAACGGTTGAGACAAAAATCTTTGTACCTTACGAGCTCTTGTTACTGTTTGCTTGTCTTCATCTGATAATTCTTCCATTCCTAGAATTGCAATAATATCTTGTAAATCTTTATATCTTTGCAAAACTTGTTGAACTCCACGAGCAACTGCATAATGTTCTTCTCCAACAACTTTTGGATCAAGTACTGTAGAAGTTGAATCAAGTGGATCAACCGCTGGGTAGATACCAATCTCTGACAAACTTCTAGCTAGTACCACAGTTGAATCAAGGTGACCAAAAGTAGTAGCTGGAGCAGGATCAGTCAAATCATCAGCTGGTACGTATACAGCTTGAACTGAAGTGATAGAACCTTTATTTGTCGAGGTAATTCTTTCTTGTAATTCTCCCATTTCTGTTGCAAGCGTTGGTTGATACCCAACAGCAGAAGGCATACGTCCAAGAAGTGTTGATACTTCTGAACCAGCTTGTGTAAATCTAAAAATATTATCAACGAAAAATAGCACATCTTGACCTTGTTCATCACGGAAATATTCAGCCATAGATAAACCAGACAAAGCTACTCTAGCACGAGCCCCTGGTGGTTCATTCATTTGACCAAAAACCATTGCAACTTTGTCCAAAACACCAGTATCTTTCATTTCATGAAAAAGATCGTTACCTTCACGAGTTCTTTCTCCAACACCAGCAAATACAGAATATCCACCGTGTCCTTTAGCAATATTATTGATAAGCTCTTGAATTATAACAGTTTTTCCAACACCAGCACCACCAAACAATCCAACCTTACCACCTTTGGCAATTGGACAAATTAAATCAATAACTTTAATCCCTGTTTCAAGAAGTTCTACTTTCGTTGATTGATCAACAAAGGCTGGAGCAGGTCTATGAATTTGATATTTCATATCAGTTTTTGGAGTTTCTTTTCCATCTACAGCGTTTCCTAAAACATCAAAAATTCTACCAAGAGTTTCATCACCAACAGGAACAGAAATTCCAGTACCAGTATTGACTACTTCGTCTCCTCTTTTCAATCCATCAGTTGAACTCATAGCAACGGCTCTAACTACATTTGAACCTCTATGTTGCTGAGTTTCTAGCACTAATGTTTTTCCTTGAACTTGAACCTCAAGAGCATCGTAAATTTCCGGCATATCTTCGTCGAATTGGACATCAACAACAGCACCGATAACTTGTTTAATTTTACCCTTCGCGTTAGCGACTGAGGGTTTTCCTAATTTTTCTGACATATTATTTATATTTTTTATAATCAATCTAATTTTAATGACTCAATTATTCATTCTTCAATAATTAAATCTTTAAAACTAGAGATTTACCGAGTGAAATCATTTTTCTATTTCACATAGTCGACAATTATTTATTGTTATGTTAATTATTGATAATCGTTTTGTTCATTCTAATCCATGGGATAATTTATGTTGATATTCATTGGAACTATTGCAATATTCGCAATTGGATGGATTTGCTATTCACTGCATATTTTTTGCGAAGACTTGAAACATTATTACTAAATGTTTCCTCCATAATCGCCACCAGAAACTTGGTGGCTTTTTTATTTAAAGAACATTTTTCTAACCCTGTAAAGAATTCGCTCCAGCTGATATTTCTGCTATTTCATTCGTAATCTTTTCTTGTCTTGCTTTATTGTAACTCAAAGTCAACTCATCAATCATATCTGAGGCCGCATCAGTTGCTTGGTGCATTGCGGTCATTCGAGCGGAATGTTCAGAAGCGTTTGATTCAAGTAATGCTTGAAACAACTGAACCTCGATCAATCTTGGTATCATTTCATCTAACACTTCCATAGGACTTGGTTCAAAAGTATAATCAAGCGCATACTTTTCACTACTTAAATGTTGTTCTGATTTCTCCCCAATCATTTCTTTCGTTGTTCCAACTCTCGTGTCGCTTCCTACTACACCCAAGTATTCATCCTCAGCACTAATATCAACTGGCAATAACTGTTTTACTCTTGGAATTTGTGTTGCAGCGTTTACATAATCAGTATATGCAACCATTACCTTATCATATTTGCCAGAAACATAATCATCGATGGCTAACTTTGCAATATCATAAATATCTTTTATCTCAGTGATAATATCTTCTTTTGGAAATTCTGCTACAACATCGTATCCGTAATATTTATTGGCTCCGATTCCCTTTTTACCAATTGTAACAAACTCAACTGCTTTACCATCCCAATGATGTTTTTTAATTGATTCGTGAGCCTTTGTTATAATATTTGTATTAAAACCAGCACAAAGACCTCTATTTGATGTTACAAGAATCATGCCTACTTTTTTAATTTCATCTCTCTTGGCAAGCATCTTATGAGCAGCAGCACTACCATTGGCAGCTTTTGAAATATGCAAAACAGTCTCCCAACTCAAGTTGGCATAAGTTCTAGTTTTCAATACTGATTCAATAGCCTTTCTCATCTTTGCAGCCGCAACCATTTCCATTGCCTTTGTGACTTTTTTGGTATTCTTAACTGATTTTATTCTACGTTGTATGTCTTTTATGGAAGCCATAAATTAATAAACTCTAAATTCTAATATCTAAATTCTAAACTGTTTTGGATTTTTTATTTGGAAATTTGAATTTGTTTAGTATTTGATGCTTAGGATTTAGGATTTAATTACTACTATTACTCTTTTTTAATTAAATAATCCAGGGTGTCTTTAAAATCATTAACAGCTTTTTCTAAACTAGCGTTAATTTCATCTGAAAGTTCACCTTTCTCTGCAATCTTTTTATAAACATCAGAATTATTCTCAACATATTTATACATTCCCGCTTCAAACTCTAATATTTTTTCAACTGGAACATTGTCCAGTAAACCATTGATTGCTGCGTAGAAAATAGAAACTTGTTTTTCCATTTCAATCGGAGCATATTGACCTTGTTTAAATATTTCAATAATTCTTTCACCTCTATTTAGTTTTGCTTTAGTTTCAGCATCGAGATCTGAACCAAAAGCAGCAAAAGCAGCGAGCTCTCTATATTGAGCAGCTTCCAAACGCATCTTTCCAGCAACTTTTTTCATAGCCTTGGTCTGCGCCGCTGATCCTACACGTGAAACTGAAAGTCCAGCATTTACAGCTGGTCTATTTCCTTGATTAAATAAATCTGTTTCTAAATATATTTGACCATCAGTAATAGAAATAACATTTGTAGGAATATAAGCGGAAACATCACCGGCCTGTGTTTCAATAATTGGAAGAGCCGTAATAGAACCTCCTCCAAAATCATCGTTTAGTTTACATGATCTCTCAAGAAGTCTTGAATGAAGGTAAAAAACATCACCTGGATAAGCCTCACGTCCCGGAGGTCTTTTGAGTAGTAGAGAAATTTCTCTGTACGCTACAGCATGTTTTGATAAATCATCATAAATAACCAATGCGTCTTCACCCTTATCAAGAAAATATTCGGCAATTGCTGTTCCTGAATAAGGGGCAATATATGAAAGCGAAGCAGGATCAGAAGCACCAGCCAAAACTACAGTAGTATAGGCCATTGCTCCATTTTCTTCTAACTTTGCTACAATATTTGCAATTTTTGATTCTTTTTGTCCAATAGCAACATAAACGCATTTCATGTTTTGACCTTTTTGATTGATAATTGTATCAACCGCAATGGCTGTTTTACCAATCTGTCTATCACCAATAATAAGCTCACGTTGACCACGTCCAACTGGAATCATTGAGTCGATTGCTTTTATTCCGGTTTGCACAGGTTCAAATACAGATTTACGAGTAATAACACCTGGAGCAATTTTTTCTATTGGATAAAACTTCGCTTCATTAATTTCTCCCTTGCCATCAATCGGTTGACCAAGAGCATTAACGACTCTCCCAACAAGAGCTTCACCTACGGGAACTTCTAAAATTCTTTTAAGAGCCTTAACTTCATCTCCTTCTTTAATCCCAGAATATTCACCAAGTAAAATAACTCCGACTGAATCTTCTTCCAAATTCAAAACCACACCATTAATAAGACCATCTTTAGTGCTAAATTCAAGCATCTCCGACATCATAACATCAGAAAGACCTGTGACACGAGCAATTCCATCACCAATTTCCGCCACACGACCAACTGTTTGTTCTTGGCTTTCAGCCTTGAAATCAGAAATTTGTTTTTTTAACTGCTCAACAATAAAATCTTTAGTTTTACTCATATATTTTATAAATTGTTATATTATTAAATGGTTAAATTGTTCCTCATTGTCATTCCGGGCTTGACCCGGAATCCAGAAAAAGAGATAGCAATTTAACAATTCAACAAGCTAGTTTTACTCATATATATTGACTTATGTAATTATTTAAATTAATTGTTCTTTAACATTTACTAGCGGAGGTGAAAATCATAAATCAAATGTCTATGACCCACTTGGACAAAGACCAGATGTACCATGTATACAATGTGCAGCAGAGAAACGACTTCATCTTCTTGATCTTCTCACAAGAGAACTTAACAATGACCAAGTAAGAATAGTCTGTGAATTCAGTTCTCTCTCAAACATTGTAATAAAATAAATTTCAATTTATCTTATTCAACCAATCACCCTTTTAGACGAGGAGAAATTCAATGTAAGAATCATGCATGGACCACAAAGCAAATCCTTATATTGAAAACCCTGCAAAACCATCAGAAGATTGTCATGAATGTTCCCACCTACTGGCTATGAAACTTATGCAAGATCTAAAACACTTTACTCCACCAGAGCACAGAGAAACCCTTGCTCAAATTTTTAGCCTTCATTGCCAAACTAGACATCTTCTGTTGCAAGAGAAGGACATGGCAATACAGCTTTATAACTTATCGGCAACTAGGTAAAATTTTACCTATCTCACAAAAGGTATCGTTACGGTACCTTTTTTTATTTTTCCAAAGAACGTCCTAAACTCTCTATCCTGCCCCTTAAGCTATTATCAACTATTTTATCTCCGTACTTCAAAACAACTCCACCCAGGATACTCTTATCAACTGTTTCCTTTAAATGAACATCGGTTGCTTTCGTTGCTTTTTTAATATATTCAATAATTGATTTTTTACTTATTCCATCCAAATCTCTTGCCAATGTCACAGTCGCTTCAACAATCCCATTTTCTTTATTCCAAATAGCAGAAAATTCTTTCAAAATGCTATCCAATTTAGACATAGCATTGTTTTTTCTAAGCATATCAGAAAATCCAACAAGAAGAACAGAGATTTCTTTTTCTGTTTTTCCTTCCACTAGGTCATATAATGCAATTGCATATTGTTTTGGACTTATTTTCATATTTTTTGAATTCCCCTCTTGAGAGGGGTGGCAGCTTTGCTGACGGGGAGTGTTAAACATTATTTATCTCACCAATTATTACACACCTCCCCCTGACGGGTACTCCTCTCGAGAGGAGAATATTATTTATTCTACTATCTTCTTAATTAATTCTTTATCAGTTTTATCATCTAAATTTTTATCTAAAACTTTTTCAAGAGATGAAACCACCATTTCAGCAACTTCTTTTTTTAATTCTTTCAAAACTTCTGCTTTTTCTGTTTGCATTTTGGCTTTTTCTTCATTAATAACAGCACCAATTTCCAATTTTGCTTTCTTAAGCATCTCTTCTTTTCTTTCTTCGGCCTGAGCATTAGTTTTTTCCATAATCAGATTTGCCTCTTTCTTTGCATTGCTCATAGCTTCTTTGTAGTCTGCGTTAGTTTTTTGTAATTTCTCTTCAATACTTTTTGCCTCCTCAATGCTCTTTTCAATTTTCTTACTTCTTTCGTCCATCACTTTCATCAAAGGCTTTAGAGCAAAAAAATATAGGACAGAAATTACAATAGCAAAATTAATCATTTGTGCCACCAAAAGTCTTAAGTCAATGTGAAATGTTTCTATTAATGAATCCATATGTTTTGAATTTCGAATGAAGAATTTTGAATTTCGAATTAAATTGAAAAATTATTCTTAATCCTATTTTTAATAATCTTACTCCTGCCCCCTTTTAAACAAAAAGGAACAGTTAGCAATATTATTAGCTAATACTGAAGGCGATAACTAGAGCGTAAATAGCAATAGCTTCTGCAAAGGCCGCAGCCAAAAGCATTGGAACCAAAATCTTTCCTGAAGCTTCAGGATTTCTTCCAATAGCCTCAACAGCTTTACCACCAATAAAACCAATACCTAAACCAGGTCCAATTGCGCCTAGTCCAATAGCTAGGGCTTTTGCTAACATAATGTTTTCCATATTTTTTATTATTTATATATTAATTAAATACTTTATTATTTGTTACATGTTTCGTGTTACACGCTGTGTGGTCTAGTGTTCTTCAGCACTAGTACTCATTGATAAATATGACAATATTAGTATTGAGAAAATTAGAGCCTGAATCAATCCTACCAAAACTTCCATAAACATAAAAGGAATTGGAAGACCGAAAGCAAGAATTGCTGACATCGATGCGAGCAATACCTCTCCTGCAAAAATATTTCCAAAAAGCCTAAAAGTCAAACTAGCAACCTTTGCTGCCTCACCAATGATTTCAATCAATCCAACAAAAGCCTTAATTGGGTTAACAATCAAAACTGTCCAATCTTCTTTTACTTTTTTAGGTATTTCTAAAAATGTTTTTATATTTATGAATTTATTAAAATGTGCCCACAAACCTAATGTTAAAACTCCAAAAATATGACTAGCAACAACACCAATCAGAGCCAGAGCTAGAGTTGTATTTATATCGGCAGTAGCTCCACGCAAATAAGGTATAAACATGTTGTGACCATCATGAACTTGAACTTGACCAATAGACCCTGCGCCAGGAAGTAAACCCATCCAGTTTGAAAGAAGTATTAAAATAAAGAATGAAAATACCAATGGGAAGAACTTCAAAGACATCTTTCGGCTACCTGTGACTGAATCAAAAATTCCTAAGAATCCTTCAATAACCATTTCAAACATATTTTGGATACCTTTCGGCACCATGTTTACTTTCCTTCTAATAGCCAATGAAAAAACAATTATAATTAAGATAACAACCCAAGAGTTAATAAGAGAATTTGTTATTGGAAAACCTCCTATGCTTCCAATAGGCTCTGCGAACAAAGTGTTCTCATGAACTAACTCATAACTTCCTTCTTCTGCGTGTTCATCAACAAGATGCTCTGCTGCTTCATTCTGAGCTGCAGCCGCTGCAAACATTGCTTGATGCTCAGCATGCATCTCATCAGAATGACTATCAATCTTCTCGTGAGTCTCTGTATTGTTAATTTCTAAATTATCCATATTTAATTATTTTTTACTTTTCTCTTCATTTTTTTCAATCTTAGTATATTCCTGCAAAACCATTTTTATTATTACAAACATTGAAAAGAAAAATGATAAACCCATTATTCCCAAAAATCCCCATGGCTCAGTCCCGTATGTCTTATCAACCCACTTTCCGACAAAAACTGCAACTATTACTGGGGTCACTATCCAAACAGACATTCGTAAAAAAAGAGTCATGGCAGGTTGCCACCACGCTTTTGTGTCTTGCGTATTCTGGTCTAGATCAGCTTTTCTGACTTCAACATCCACTTTACCTGTATCTTTTTCCATTTTACAAAATAAATATCAAGGTCCGGGAAGATCCTTGATAGTAAAGCTTTCCTAAAAATTGCTTATACACAACTATATATACAATTTACCTAAAATAGCCAAAAAGTCAAGAGTTTTAATATTTTGAACGATATCTAAGTGTGTTTTCTTAATAACCCAAATAATGTGTTTTGATTTTATTAAATTATCCTAGAAATCTAATATCTATCATTAAAAGTATCTTGCATATCTTTGAGGACTTTTTCTGGATTCAAAATAGTATCTATACAGAAAGATTTAGATTCATCTGGCAAAAGCTCACAGTCCTCTAGCTTACTTTTACGCTCCATGGCAAAATATAATTCAAATATGTTTTTTGATTTATTGATCACAGCCCTGCAGTATTCCCTACCATCACTGTCTGTTGCATTGTCACATATACTAATATCGTTAAGATTAACGGCAACTTTTTTTATACAGGTATTTTGAATAAAGTTCTTAGTTATTTTTTTACATATATCAACACTGTTTTGTTTTCCTGCAAAATCATTAAAACAGCTATTCTTGTAAGATAAGTCACTTATCTTCTCACAAATATTAAAATCCTTGAAATCTTCATTATTTGATACTGAATAGTAACACCCATCAACATCCTGGGGATTTTTAATAATTTCACAAAATGAGTAGTCGGATTTTTTATTTGCAAAGGCCGTGTAGCACGAATCAGATTTGCAAAGATCTACATCATCTTTAAGAATTGCTATTTTAGTATAACACTCCTCACTAAATGTATTTCCAACGCACTTAACATTATTGCTAGTTTGTTGTTTTAGACAGTCAGATTTAAGTCTCCTGGCTTGAACGTAATCACAATATGAAAAATCTTCGAATCTTATAACAATATCTGCAAAACAAATATCCCTTTCATAAATTCTATTTACCGATGAGCAATAAGTAATAGACGGAGAATGGAGATATGCATTATATCTAACAACCTTTTGAGAGAGAGAGAGAGAGAGAGAGAGAGAGAGAGAGAGAGAGAGAGAGAGCGAAAAATTCATAAGAAGAAATAATCGAATCCATTTCTAATATTGCAACGTCAGTAGCATTACCACCTATTCCTCCCTTTATATTAACAACATCATTGCCTATTCCAAGTGCTCCTTTCGTTTCCAAATAATAATCGATTGACCCTCGATCATCATTAGACACATATTTATAAACTCTGCCTTCCTTTGTTTTAAGCTTAGTTCTTATAAAATCACTATTTCTAAATTGTTTATCTAGACTATTTAGTGTGAAACTTTCACTTCCGCCTCCTAAGACTTGAAGTGCGCCCAGTGCCAAGCTTGCATAGGGGTATATAGTAAACGATGCGACGCTTTTGTCGTTAACTAGTTTTTAAAATGAGATTGTCTCACCATCATTATTTTCATAAATCCAACCGGGCTTTAAGATTATTTTAAAATTCTTTGATACACTAGCAAATTCTCTTTCAGAATTAATATCAGAAAAATTAAAATTCAATTGACTTGCACCACTAACTAATGTTTTTTTGAAATCTTCTTCTAATTTGCCCTCACCAAGTGGATTGTACCCCTTATCTATTTCATCTTTATCGCTAAAACCATCACCATCCGTATCAGCTAGCTCAGGACTTGTTCCTAGAATAATTTCTTGATCATCATATAACCCATCACCATCAGTATCAACAAAAAGTTCTTCCCCATTGTTAACATCCGAAAGATTAAACCCACCTGGAAATGCATAACGATTAACAATGAATAGCAACAATGACAAACAAATAATTACGGAAATTACAATAACTCCACCAATTATTTTCTTTTTATTTGAAGATTGGTTTATTTCAAAATCATCATCAAACTTAAAATTTTCATTATCTAATATTGATTTCATAAATTACTTTTCTAATAATATTTTAATAATATTAGCAATTTAAGTAAACAAAAAACACCACCAAGGTGTTTACTCTAAAAAATATCAAGACTATATCTTAAATAATCTTCTAGCATTATTGGTAGATAATTCGGCTATTCTTTCGTAACTTAAATTCTTTATATCAGCTATTCTTTTAGCAACGTATGAAACCAAGACTGGTTCATTCCTTTTTCCCCTGTATGGTTCTGGTGTCATATACGGAGCATCTGTTTCTATCATAAACTTATCACTGGGCATTTTCCTGATTAAATCATCCCATTGTTTTGAAAATGTAATAAGACCAGTGAATGAAATAAAAAGGCCTAGGGAGAAATATTTCCATGCCAAATCTTCATCGCCAGAGAAACAGTGCATCACTCCCCATGGTCCAGACTCAGTAAAATCATCTTTGTACTCTTTTTTAAAATCTGTAAGAATATTTATCATGTCATCATGAGCTTGACGACAATGAATAATAGCAGGGAGTTTTATGTGACGTGACAATTTTAGCTGTTCCCAAAATACATCTTTTTGTTTCCTCTTTACTTCTTCAATGTTTTCATCTTTTGGAAGATGAAAATAATCAAGACCAATTTCACCGATTGCGACAGTTTTTTGAAACCGCGCAAGTTTCTCATAAGCATCATAATTGAATTCTTCATCCTTTGCTGAGAATTCATAATCATCTCCTTTAACATCTCCCCCGCTAACATGAGTAGGATGGAGACCAATTGCCGCATAAACTCCTTTTTCGTATTTATTAGCATATTCTAGGGCACGTTTACTAGTTCTATACTCAGAGCCAACCAATATCATCCATGTCTCATCAGAAAGAGACCGACGAATTACTTCATCGGCATCTTCCTTGAATACATTAAAATTGACATGCGTGTGCGTGTCTATTATTAACATAGATAACATGAGTTATTTAATATGTTTTTACTTCTTCAGTCTCCTCACTTGAAGCATCTTTAGAAACATCTTCTTCTGATGGAGTTTCCACCACTTCTTCTTGTGCTGCCACTTCTTCAGCTGGAGCCTCTTGCACCTCATCTTTTTTTCCTCCTCCGAATAGTTTTTTGATCATGTCTAATAAAGCCATAAATTTTTTTTATTTAATAAAATAATTATCTAATTTTTTTTATGTTTTCAATATCTCTGATATCTATAATTTCTGAAGTTTTCGTCCTAGATATTTTCCCTGCATCAACCACTAAATCCGGCAAACTTGTTTTCCTAAAATATGTTTCAATGTCATCAAGTGATGATAATGGTTTTTGGCCTGAAATATTTAAGCTGGTTGAAACTATAGGCAAATCTACTATCATTAGTATTTTACTAAGAAAATCATTTTTAGGCAAACGAAACGCAAGAGTTCCGTCTTTCAAAGCATTTTTAGGGAGCATATTCGGCCTAGCCTCAAGGATAACAGTGGTTGGTTTATTGGCATTTTTTTTGTTTATTTCTGGACCATTTGTCCTAGCGACCCAGACACTCCTCAAAAATTCATCCTGTTTCTTACTAACTTTAGCATATTTTTTAGTCATACAAAAACTTTTTGTTAATAATATATATGACTTCTGCTCGAATCTGTTTTTAATCTTTTCGATTTTTCTAATTGCTTTCTTGTCAGTTGCCAAACAGCCAAGACCATATACAGTATCAGTTGGGTAGACAATCACACTACCCTCCAAAAAAGCATTTGAAATAAATTCAATATCATTTTTAGAAATACTATCTAAATCAATTTCTTTTCTTAACATACTATATTAGTGATTTCATTACTTTGAGAGCTTCTGGCAAGAGTGGTTCAACTAATTTAGCAAAGAATAAAAGTATCGGGGTAATTTGGGAATTAACCAAAGATGCACCAAGCAAGCTATCAATGATAAAATATTTAGAACCTAAATATAGAACAAGACCAAGAATAACCCCCCCGAGGAAAAACCCAAGAATAGCACCTCCAAGTTTGTTGAATGATTTTAGGAAAGGAATAATTGTTAGCAGGTTAAATATCTTCTCCGCAACAGCAAAACCAAAACTTACTAGCTTGCTTATTAGTCCGTAGAGAATTATGAATGAGGCAATTTTACCTAAACCTTCATAAGAACCAAATAAGAAATCAAATGATTCATAAAAATCAACATAAAATCTAGAAGCCAGAAAAATTCCGACGATCATTCCAATAAAATTTCCTATCATGCGAATAAATCCAAAAAACAAACCATAGAAAACAAAGCCCGCCCAAGAAATCAATAGAATTGTATCAAATATTGACATATTTTTTAAATCGGAGGAGTTGAACTCCTCCGATTATAATAGTTTATCTTTTAGCTCCTGAGTATGTTATTGCTTGCATAATGTTCCAGTCTTCAGTTGATTCTGGAACTCTTTGGTAAATTCCTCTGAAAATATTTATTCCTGCTCGTTCAGAATCCAAGTTCCTGTTTTCTGCTTTTTGTCTTAGTCCATATGGGCATATTAGTCACAGATGTGTGCTATTTTGACTTTAAAACAAAAAACCACTTAAAATAATTTGCTCTTTTCTCAGGTTTTAGTCCGCGGTGATTTCGGTAATTTTGTTTAAGTCT